>JASBTC010000121.1 GCA_030148625.1 Sphingobium sp.
GTGGTGCGCTGCCGCTGATCGGCGCGGGCGGAATCGCGAGCGGCGAAGACGCCTATCGGCGCATCCTGGCGGGTGCGAGCCTGGTCCAGCTCTATTCGGCTTTGGTCTATCGCGGACCAGGGCTGGCGCGGCAGATCGCGCGCGAACTCAAGGCGTTGCTGGAACGCGACGGCTTCACCAAGGTGATCGAGGCCGTCGGCGAGTCCTGAGTCCATCGACGCTTGCCGCTGCGGCAAACCGCTCTACTATCGAGGCCGATTCAAGCGACACGGGGGCACCGTGCCTTGTGGAGAGGCCATGCGCGAACTCGAATATTTTCCTAATCTCGTCACCATGTTCTTCACGCGCGCCGCGGAGAAGGGCGACGCGCCGTTCCTGTGGCATAAGGAAGGCGGCCGCTGGGTCTCGCAAAGCTGGCGCGAGGTGGCGGAACAGGTCGCAGCACTCGCGGCCGGGCTGAAGCGGATCGGCATGAAGCCCGGCGAGCATGTCATGCTCGTTTCGGAGAATCGGCCCGAATGGTGCATCGCCGATATGGCGATCATGGCGGCGGGCTGCGTGACCGTGCCGACCTACATCACCAACACCGAACGCGACCATCACCACATTCTCGAGGACAGCGAGGCGCGGGCGGTGATCGTCTCCTCCGACAAGCTTGCCCGCGTCGTCATGCCCTCGGTGATCCGATCGTCGCGGGTGCGCGCGGTGATCGGCATCGAGAAGATGCGGATCGGCCAGACCGGCGACACTGGCTTCTACGACTGGCGCGCGCTGATCGACGGCGAGACGCCCGATGTCGCGGGGATCGCCCGCGCGTCCGAAGGCGTGACGCGCGACGACCTTGCCTGCATCATCTACACCAGCGGCACAGGGGGCAGCCCGCGTGGCGTGATGCAGCATCATGGCGCGATCCTCCACAATGTCGCCGGCTGCACGACCGTGATCTCGGAGGATTTCGGCTGGAACGACGAGGTGTTCCTGTCCTTCCTGCCGCTGTCCCATGCCTATGAACACACCGGCGGCCAGCATTTTCCCGTCGGGCTGGGTGCGCAGATCTATTATTCCGAAGGGCTCGACAAGCTGGCCGCCAATATCGAGGAGGTGCGCCCGACGATCATGGTCGTCGTGCCGCGGCTGTTCGAAGTGCTGCGCCAGCGCATGGTGAAGACCATCGAGAAGCAGGGCGCGCTGCCCCAGGCGCTGCTCAAGCGCGCGCTCGGTATCGGCGCCAAGGAACTGAGGGGCGGGTTGCCCTTCTGGGACAAGCCGATGGACCTGATCCTCGACCGGACGCTGCGCCCCAAGATCCAGGCGCGCTTCGGCGGGCGGATGAAGGCGCTGGTGTCCGGCGGCGCGCCGCTCAATCCCGATATCGGCGTCTTTTTCCATTCGCTCGGCCTCACCCTGTTGCAGGGCTATGGCCAGACCGAAGCCGCGCCCGTCATCTCGTGCAACCGCCCCAAGGCCGGCATCAAGATGGACACGGTCGGCCCGCCGCTGCCCAATACCGAAGTCGCGATCGCCGAGGATGGCGAGATACTGGTGCGCGGCGAGCTGGTGATGAAGGGATATTGGCGCAACCAGCCCGAGACCGATCGCGCGCTGGTCGATGGCTGGCTCCACACCGGCGATATCGGCCATATCGACGACAAGGGCCGGATCGTCATCACCGACCGCAAGAAGGACCTGATCGTCCTCGACAAGGGCGACAATGTCTCTCCGCAGAAAGTGGAGGGCATATTGACGCTGCAGCCCGAGATCGCCCAGGCGATGGTCGCGGGGGATCGCCGCCCCTATCTGGTCGGATTGATCGTGCCCGACGCAGAATGGGCACGCGAATTCGCGAAAGTGCACGGATTGCCGAGCGATATCGCG
Source organism: Sphingobium sp. (assembly GCA_030148625.1). The sequence continues at coordinate 1,876 of JASBTC010000121.1, forward strand.
CTGCTGCGCGAGCATGAGCCGTTCCGCGCGGCGGTCTCCGCCGCGGTCGATCGGGTCAATCGCGACCTGTCGACGACCGAAAAGGTCCGCCGCTTCGTCTTCGCCGACGAGCCCTTCGCCATCGAGAACAAGCAGATGACGCCGTCGCTCAAGATCCGCCGCCATGTGCTGCGCGAGGTCTATGGTCCCCGGATGGATGCGCTCTACAAGGGGTGAGTGCGGGGGTTGAGTGCGGCGCGTGCTCCCTCGCCACGGCTTTCAGGCCGGTGCGCCCTTATTCGGATCGGTACGGCGTGAAATCGCCGAGCGCGCAACTGCCGACATCGAAACCGGCGGTCAGATCGACCACGCGCACGATATCGCCACGGCACAATTGGTTGCTCGGCGTGCGGGTGACGAGCGTACGGCCGGCGCCGCTTGCCGGACAGCCGCCGGCAGGATCGTTGCGATAGATCAGCCTGGAATTGACGCCGTAGATCAGCGTCCGGTCGCCGATCGTCTTGGTCGAGCGGATATCGCGCAGATTGACGCAGCTCACGGGCTTGCCCGGCGTCTTGCCCTTGAGCGCGTCGGCCAGTTCGGCCTCGGCATTGGCGTGGCGCCGGGCGGCTGCGGCTTCCTCCGACGGCGAAGGCGCGCCGGCGCACCCGCCAAGCACGGCCAGAACGGCGAACGGGATCAGAATACGCATCGCAATCTCCATCATGCGGTCTCGTATCCCCCGCATCCTTATACGCTTTTCAGCCGCGGAACGCATCCTTTTCGGCACGGCGGCGGGCAAGCTCGGCGACGTCGGCGGCGCGCATGAACGGATTGGTGGCGCGTTCGAGCGCGATGGTGGTGGGAATGGTGGGCTCGCCCGCTGCGCGCGCCGCGTCGACCGCTGCCATGCGCGCGATCAGCGCCGCATTGTCGGGCTCGGCGACCAGCGCATAGCGGCCGTTCGACTGGGTATATTCATGGGCGCAATAGACACGGGTCTCATCGGGCAATGTCTCAAGCCGGCGCATATTGCCGAACATCTGCTCGGCGGTTCCCTCGAACAACCGCCCACAGCCCATCGCGAACAAGGTGTCGCCGACAAAGGCGGCCGACTCGCCGGCGACATGATAGGCGATATGGCCGGCGGTGTGCGCGGGCACCTCGATCACCTGAGCGGTGACGGCGCCGAGCGAAACCCGATCCCCCTCACCCACCAGCCGGTCGAGCGTCGGGATGCGTTCCGCTTCGGCGGCAGGGCCGGTGATGGTGCAGCCGGTGGCCGCCTTGATCTCGGCGTTGCCGCCTGTGTGATCGGGGTGCCAATGGGTGTTCCAGATCTGCGTGATCCGCCAGCCGCGCTGCTCCGCCGCGTCGAGCACGGGCTGGGCGACTGCGGGATCGACCACCATCGTCTCGCCTGAAACGGGTTCATGGACCAGCCAGATATAATTGTCGCTGAGCACCGGAATGCGGACGATCTCTAACATGGGGGTTCTCCCGTGATGCACGCATGCGCCGCGTCGGACAGGCGGCGCGTCAACGCCTCGGCGGATTCGGGACAGCCCAGCCGTGCCGACTGTCCGCTCCAGATCGTCGAGAAGTCGGTGCGACCCTTTGCCTCGGCCGCCGCGCGCAGCGCGGCAAGTGCTGCCGAGGCGTGGGGAAAGGGTGGCGCCGCGGGATTTGTCGGCCCCAGCTCCTCGACCAGACGGTTGGGCAGGCCGCGTGCGAGCCCGCCCGAAATCAAATTGGTGAAACGCGTCGCTTCGGCGGCCTCGTCCAGCAGCAAGGCACGATGCGCCGGCGAAGCGAGGCTTTCAGGACAGTGAAGATAGGCCGTGCCGAGCTGCACCGCGCTCGCGCCGAGCGCGAAGGCCGCGGCGATCCCGCGGGCATCGCCGATGCCGCCGGCCGCGATGACGGGCAGGTCGACGGCGTCGGCGGTCTGCGGCAGCAACGCGAACAGCCCCATTTCGGTGCCGGGCGCCGCCGGCAGGAAACGTGCGGTGTGGCCGCCGGCTTCGAAACCCTGGGCGATCACCGCATCGACGCCGCGCGCCGCGAGCCAGCGCGCCTCGGCGACATTGGTGGCCGAGGACAGGATATGGGCCCTGGTCGCCGCGACCCGATCGAGCAGATCTTCGTTGGGCAGGCCGAAATGGAAGCTGACGATCTCGGGCCTGATCGTCTCGACCGCGTCGCACATCGCATCGTCGAACGGTCTGCGCAGCGGCGGCGGCATTTCTGGCGGGCCGACCCCATATTCGGCATAATAGGGCGCGAGCAGGGTGCGCCACGCCGCATCGTCGCCCGCAGGCTCGAGGCGGTGGCAGAAGAAATTGAGATTGAGCGGCCCGTTCGCCGCGGCGCGGACGGCGGCGGCCTGCTCGATTGCCTGCGCCGGCGAAAGCAGCGCGCAGGGCAGCGATCCGATCGCGCCGCCCCGGATCGCCGCGGCGGCAAGTGCGACGCCGCCCGCACCCGCCATCGGCGCCTGGACGATCGGGTGCGTGCGCAGCGAAGCCGCGATCGCGGTCACCATTGTCCCGTGTTCGGCATCGACGCCCAGGGTTCGGCGGGCGCGAGATGGCCGTCCTGAAGCAGCTCGATCGAGATGCCGTCGGGGGTGCGGACAAAGGCCATATGGCCGTCGCGCGGCGGGCGATTGATCGTGACGCCGGCATCCATCAGCCGCTGGCACGTCGCATAGATATCGTCGACACGATATGCGAGATGGCCGAAATTGCGGCCGCTCTCATAGGGTTGCGGATCCCAATTATGGGTAAGCTCGACCTGCGCGTCCTCGTCGCCGGGTGCGGCCATGAAGATCAGCGTGAAACGGCCCTGCTCGCTGTCCATCCGCCCGACTTCCCGGAGGCCCAGCAGTTCGAAGAAGCGGATGGTCTCGACCGGATCGGTGACGCGGATCATGGTGTGGAGATATTTCACGAATGCCTGCCCTCATTGCCGCCCGGTCGCGGCCGGACCCTGGCGATATAGGCGATCGCACGACGCTTTGCAGCCTTGCGGACAGGTTATTGCGGCGGCGCTTTCTCCATGTCCGCCTTCAACGCGACAAGTGCCGCCGCGGCCGCCTTGCCGGCATCGCTGTCGGGCTGGTTCTTCACCGCACCTTCCCATGCGACCTTCGCCGCTTCGGGCGCCCCCGACAGGATCGCGACATTGCCGGCCTCCAGCGCCACCGAGGCGTCGTCGGGCGACAGCTTGGCGGCTTCGGCAATGTCGGTCTGTGCCCGCGCAAGGTCGTTCGTCCGCCGCGCCAGCGTCGCCGAGAGCAACCAGGCGAGCGGATCCTTCGGCGCCAGCTTCAGCGCAGCGTCCAGGTCGGTGCGCGCGCCGGCATTGTCGCCAAGCGCGACGCGGGCGCGGGCGCGATCGAGATGGACCTCGCCCAGCCGCTCGCCCGAAAGCGTGCCGTGCGCGAACGCCGCATCGAAGGCGGATCGCGCCAGATCGGGTTGCTTCGCCGCCAGCCGCGCATTGCCGGCCTGCACCCACAAATTGGCGGCACGGCTGTCGCGCGCGACTTCGGCTTCGCGCGCCGCCTGCTCGAATGCGACGGCGGCGGGAACGAAGCGCTGCTGCGCCGCATAAGCGAGGGCGAGGCAATGACGCGCCAGCACGCCGCCGCCGCTGATCCGCCATTGATCGGCCGTCGCGATCGCCTTGACCGGATCTTCGCCCACCAGCGCGACACAGGCGTCGAAACGCTGTTCGGCGGCGGTTGGGGCGGCTGCCTGGGAGGCAAGCATCAAAAGGATCGGGATCATCCGGGCTCCGGCAGACTGGCGACGGTCGCGCGCAGCAGGGCGATGTCCTGCGGGCGCGACAGGCGATGGTCGCCGTCCTTGACCAGATTCACCTGCACATCGGCTGAACGAAGCCGCTCGGCGAGGCGGAGCGAGATGCTCCATGGCACGTCGGGATCGGCCTGGCCGTGGAGCAACCGCACCGGGCAGTCGATCGCGACCGGGCCCTCCAGCAACAGGCTGGCCTGGCCCGACTCCCACAGATCGCGCGTCGTGACATAGGGCGAATCGGCATAGTCGCTCGGTTCCTCGATCCGGCCGCGTTCGACCAGTTCGGCCTTTTGCGCGTCGGTGAAGCCCCATGACGTAAAGTCCGGCGCGGGGGCGATGCCGACCAGCGCTGCGACGCGTTCGGGGCGGGCAAGCGCGACGAGCAGCATCAGCCAGCCGCCCATCGACGATCCGACCAGCTCCAGCGGCCCTTCGGTCAGCGTGTCGATCAGATGCAGCACATCGTCGCGCCACGACAGCAAGGTGCCGTCCTCGAACGCGCCCTCGCTGGCGCCGCATCCGGCATAGTCGAGCCGCAGCATCGCCCGGCCGGTTTCCGCCGCCCAGGCATCGAGCGCGAGCGCTTTCGACCCTGCCATGTCCGACATATAGCCGGGCAGGAAGACGATGGTGGGGCCGTGCCCGGCGCGGAGCAGATAAGCGAGGCGGAGCCCGTCGGGCCGGGCAGCGAAGCTGGGAGTGGACATGACAGGCTCCTAACGCAACAGGCGCGATCGTGGCACCCGATTCTCGGTTGAGAGATCAGCCCGGAAACCAGCCCTCTTCGACATTGGGGTCGTTCTTGCAGATATCGGCCAGCGCGCGCCATTGCGTGGCATCGAGCGCGGGGCGGTAGGTTGCGGACTTGACCACGCCCGCCTTGAATTTCCGCTCGCGCGACTGGGAGAGTGGGTGGCTCGACATATAGCCGAGTGCTGCGCCCGCAGGACCCAGCTTCGCTTCGTCATGGGCGAGCCGCGCGAAGAAGCCGGCGGTGGCGGCGGGCGAAACCCCGGCGCGGGTGAGCGCGCCAAGAGCATAGCCATCGGCGCGCGCCTCCGCCTCGCGCGAATAGGTGGCGGACAGCAGCGCATTGAACGTGCCGCCGACATCGCCGCTGAATCCGCCCAGCAGCACGCTCAAACCCATCTGACGCAGCAAAGCGGCCATGACGTCGCGATTGCGGACATGGCCGATTTCGTGCCCGAGGACGCCGGCGACTTCGTCGGGCGATTTCGCGTCGGATAGCAGTCCGCGGAAGATCACCACCTTGCCGCCGGGCAGTGCGACGGCATTGACCATCTTGATATTGGCGACGCGGACCTCGATCGGATCGCCGCCACCGTCGAGACGGCTGGCAAGCGCATCGAGCGCCTGCTGCCCGCCCGGCCCCTTGCAGAAACGCCCGCCGAAATCGCCGACCATCGCGTCGCCCAGCCGCCGCTCCCAGCTCGACGGCACATAGGGCGCGATCCAGCCGGGCGCGGTGACGCCGATAAAGACGACGAAACCGGCGATGACGGCCAGCACCGCCGATGCACGGACAAGGCCGAAACGATCGATCAGTCGCCCGTAGCGTTCGGGGTGCGGCAGTTTCTCGTCGATATGGGCCGGCACGTCGCCGGTAAAGCCGATCCGCCAGCCGGGATGCGATCTGAGGCCGTAGACGCGTTCGCCCGCCGCGCCGGCCTGCGCGACGAGCGCGTCCCAGCCGAACGGTCCGGAGACGCTATCGTCCTCGACGAGGTTGAAGCCTTTCCCGTCGGGCACCAGCACCGGATGGCGGCGGCGCGCGGTGGCGCCGTCATAATGCCAGACCGCGACGCCGTCGCTCACGTCAGATCGCACCCACATCGAAGGCGTCGAGCAATCCCTCACCCTGAGTCGGCGTGCGGGTGGTCGACTGCGCGAGCGCATCGGCATCGATCTCGCCATAGGCCTGGAGCCAGGTCACGCCGAACCGCCATGTGCGATAACGGATGAACGGGCCGACCAGCGCGAAGGGAATCACCAGCACCACCAGCGTGACGATGAAGCCCAGCCCGTTTTCGGAGAAAGGCGTTTCGCCCGGCTGCAGGTTGGTGAAATTGGCGAACAGGCCGAACGCCGCGAGCGGCACGGCCGCAACCGCGAGCGCCAGCAGCCACAGGCCGAAATTGCCGAGGAACAGCAGAAACCAATGCTTGGTCCGTGCCGTGAACGCGAATTCGATCGTGCCGAGGCGCAATGCGCCGACCGCCTCACGCATGAACGCCGCGTAGAAGACGAGCGCGGCCAGCGGTATCAGCACGTAGAAGGCAAGGACGATCGCGAAGACGGCAACGACGACGCCGGGGCCCGGCGGCTCGCCGCTGCCCGCCGAAATCATGATGATCGGGATCATCGCGAAGACCAGCCCGATCCCCATCACCCAGGGCAAGGCCCAGCAGATCAGGTAGCGCAGGAAGAGATTGCCCCAGCGCGCGTCCGATTCGAAGGTTTGCGCGCCGAAGCTCATCGCGTTCCAGCGCTCGTTCCACAGGCTGGCCATCGCCCAGGGCACCATGAGCGCGAGCGCGAGATAGCTGACCACGGTTTTCCAGAGATAGGACCAGCCATAGCGCCAGCCCTGATCGTCGCTGCCACCGCGTATGCCACGCCACCAGCTTCGGCTGAAGCGATAGCGGAGCGCCCGGAAGCGGGCGATGCCGAAGAGGTAGAAAAAGAACATGTAGAGCAGGAAGAACAGGATGCCGACCGCCACGACATGCCCGCGCAGGATCATGCCCTGCGCGACGAACTGCAGCACGAACAGCGGCACGAAGACCAGCAGCATGACCAGCACGAAGCCGATCAGCAGTTCCAGCCCGGTGCCGCTCCATTCGAAACGGTCGTCGATGAAGCGCGTCCGGCTCCACAGATAACGGCGTTCGCGCGTCGTTGCCCAGAACCGATAGATGCCGAGCGTGACGATCGTCAGCAGCAGGTTGGTGATCGCGATCGGCGCGAATTCGCGCCAGGATCCATCGAAAGCGAATGCGCTTTCACCAGCAGCTTGATCGTCCATTGCGGCTCCCCCAGTCAGACCCTGCAGGCAGCAGGCCTCAAATTCGGCGCAACGTCAACGGATTGGGTCGCAAACGGATCAGATTACCCACTCGATCGAGGCCATTTCGATATTGGCCTCGCGCTTCGCGGCACGTTTTGCGACCATCAGTTCGTAAAGGCGCTTCACGGCCCCACTGCCCGTGGTCTGGAAGATGCCGGGAATGAGCGCATGGACGATGCAGGCGATGCCGCCCACCACCATCGCGACGCCGAAGCCGAACGCGGCGCGGAAATGCTCGCCATAGCTTTCGCCGAGATCGGCGGGATGGGCGCGGAACAGTTTGTGCAGCACGTCGGGACACCTTCATTTGATCGGCAATGCCCCCCATCTACCAGCCCTGCGCGGGTTTCTCCAAGCCACCCTTGGCATCGCACGTCGCCAAAGGCATAAGCCGCGCGCGCAATTCCGCGTATCCAAGCAAAGGCAACCCCATTCCCATGTCCGAGATGTTCCAGATCACGCTGCCCGACGGATCCGTCCGAGAGGTTGCGGCGGGGACTACCCCCGCGGACATCGCGGCCGCGATCGGGCCGGGGCTGGCCAAGGCGGCGATCGCCGCGCGCGTCGATGGCGAGCTGCGCGACATCATGCGTCCGCTGGAGGGCGATGCGCAATTGGCGCTGGTGACGGCGCGCGACGAAGCCGATGCGCTCGAACTGGCGCGCCATGACTATGCGCATGTGCTGGCCGAAGCGGTGCAGCAGCTGTTCCCCGGCACGCAGATCACTTTCGGCCCGTCGACCGATGACGGCTTCTACTATGACTTCGCGCCCAAGGATCGCCCTTTCACCGACGAGGACCTGCCGGCGATCGAAGCCGCTATGCGCGCGATCATCGCCGCCGACAAGCCGCTGAAGCGCGAGGAATGGAGCCGCGCCGACCTGATCGCGCGCTGGACCGAGCAGGGTGAGACCTTCAAGGCCGAATGGGCGGCGGAACTGCCCGACGACGAAGCGCTGACCGTCTATTGGTCGGGCGGCGACTGGCTCGACATGTGCCGCGGCCCGCACCTTGCCTCCACCGGCAAGCTCGACCCGCAGGCATTCAAGCTGACGCGCGTTTCGGGCGCCTATTGGCGCGGCGACCAGAAGAACGCGATGCTGAGCCGCATCTACGGCACCGGCTGGCTCAACAAGAAGCAGCTCGACGCGCATCTGACGCGGCTCGAGGAAGCGGCCAAGCGCGACCATCGCAAGATCGGTCAGGAAATGGACCTGTTCCACCTGCAGAGCGAGGCGCAGGGCTCGGTGTTCTGGCACCCCAGGGGTTTCATCCTCTGGCGCCAGCTCGAGGCCTATATGCGCCGGCGGCTGGATGCGGCCGGCTATGTCGAGGTGAAGACGCCGCAGCTGATGGACGCGCGCCAATGGGAGCGGTCGGGCCATTGGGGCAAGTATCGCGAGAATATGTTCGTCGTGCCCGACGAGATTCCGTCGACCGAGGACGACACGCCGGTGCTGACGGGCAAGGGCGAGCTGATGGCGCTCAAGCCGATGAACTGCCCGGCGCATGTGCTGATCTTCAAGCAGGGCATCACCAGCTATCGCGAGCTGCCGATCCGCATGGCCGAGTTCGGCTGCTGCCATCGCAACGAGCCCCACGGCGCGCTGCATGGCATCATGCGCGTGCGGCAGTTCACGCAGGACGACGCGCATATCTTCTGCCGCGAAGACCAGCTGATCGAGGAGATCGTGGCATTCTGCGACCTGCTCGACAGCATCTATGCCGATCTCGGTTTCGAGAAATACGCGATCAAGCTGGCGCTGCGCCCCGAACAGCGTTTCGGCAGTGACGCCGAATGGGATCGGGCCGAACAGATATTGCGCGATGCGGTGGCCGCCGCCGGCCGCGCGACCGAGACCTATGGCTGGGAAGAACTGCCCGGCGAAGGCGCCTTTTATGCGCCCAAGCTCGAATTCCACCTGACCGACGCGATCGGACGCACCTGGCAGGTCGGTACGATCCAGGCCGATACCGTGCTGCCCGAACGGCTCGACGCGGCTTATGTCGGCGAGGATGGCGAGAAGCATCGGCCGGTGATGCTGCACCGCGCGATCCTCGGCACGTTCGAGCGTTTCATCGGCATATTGATCGAGCATCATGCCGGACGCTTCCCGCTATGGCTGGCGCCGGTACAGGCGGTGGCGGCGACGATCGTGTCGGACGCCAACGACTATGCTGGGACGGTCGTGGACGCGCTGCGCGCGGCGGGGCTGCGTGCCGAGACCGATCTGCGCAACGAGAAGATCAACTACAAGGTGCGCGAGCATTCGCTCGCCAAGGTTCCGCACCTGCTGGTGATCGGCAAGCGCGAGGCGGAGGAAGGCACCGTCGCCATCCGCACGCTCGGCCAGGAGGGGCAGCGCGTGATGCCGCTGGCCGACGCCATCGCGATGCTGAAGGCCGAATCGACCCCGCCCGATCTGCGGCGCAGCTGAGCGGGCCGGCAGGATTCCACCGGCCTCGAAGTCACTCAAGTGACGCCAAATCGCAACGGTGCAGCGGAAATCTGCTTTCCGCGGCACCGTTGCCCTTTTCTCGGGCGCCCTGAATCGCTAAATGGCGCGCTCACGATCCCGATTCAGGAGACACTGCTATACGTCCGCCCATGACCCGGCGCCCCCTCGGCGCCCCGCCGGTGCCTATGAATGGCCCGCGCTACAATGAATTCATCTCGTCGCCCAAGGTCCGCGTGATCGACGAAAACGGCGAGAATCTGGGCGTGATGTATACAAGGGAAGCGATGGAGCAGGCTCAGGAGGCTGGGCTCGATCTGGTCGAGGTCTCTCCCAACGCCGATCCGCCGGTCGCCAAGTTCCTCGACGTCGGCAAGTTCAAATACGAGGCCCAGAAAAAGGCCAACCTCGCCCGCAAGTCGCAGAAGACGCAGGAGATCAAAGAGATCAAGATGCGTCCGAACATCGACGACCATGATTATGACGTGAAGATGAAGAAGATTCACGCCTTCATCGGCGAAGGTGACAAGGTGAAGGTCACGCTGCGTTTCCGCGGTCGTGAGCTCAGCCACGGCCAGCTCGGCATGGCGCTGCTCCAGCGTGTCCAGGAGGACACCGCCGAAGACGCCAAGGTGGAAGCCTATCCGCGCATGGAAGGCCGCCAGATGCTGATGGTGCTCTCTCCCAAATAAACGAGGCGCGCGGGTCGTGATGACCCGCGATCAGGCCCTCGAACGGCCAAAAGGCGCGCGGCTTCGGCTTGCGCGCCTTTTTGCCGTTTCTGCCGCACTGCAACGCTTGCCACTTTCCGTAGCGTCAAAAACCACACTGTGGCAAAAAGGCCGCTAACCCCAGCAAATCCGCCGTTCCTTGCGCTCTCCCGGCTGGCGAGCATCGGACGACCGCGTTAGATTCACGGACAAATAGACAAAGAAAACGACAATCGAGAGGAGCCCATATGTCGAAGTCCGTCTGGCTTGTTTCCGTCGCCTGCTTTGCCCTGGCGACGCCCGCCTTCGCCCAGGATGCCGCCCCCGCTCAAGCCGCGGAGGACACCGCGACCAGCGACAACGACATCATCGTGACCGCACAAGGCCGCTCGCAGCAGCTCCAGGACGTGCCGCTCGCCATCTCCGCCGTCTCGGCCGAGACGCTGCAGAATTCGGGCGCCAATGACATCCGCCAGCTCAACCAGCTTGCGCCGTCGCTGCTGGTCTCCTCGACCGGATCGGAAGCGAACGGGTCCGTGCGCGTCCGCGGCGTCGGCACCGTCGGCGACAATCCCGGGCTGGAAAGCTCGGTCGCGGTGTTCATCGACGGCGTCTATCGCTCGCGTTCGGGCATCGGCCTCAACGAACTGGGTGAGATCGAGCGCGTCGAAGTGCTGCGCGGCCCGCAGGGCACGTTGTTCGGCCGCAACGCCTCTGCCGGCCTGCTCAACATCGTCAGCAAGAAACCCGCCTTCGAATTCGGCGCCACCGCCGAAGCCACCTAT
>JASBTC010000132.1 GCA_030148625.1 Sphingobium sp.
GAACGGGATACCCGACTGCTGGGCATAGCCGATGGCGGCGGGCACGCCCGAATCGGGCACCGGCACGACCAGATCGGCATCGATCCCGGATTCGATCGCGAGCTGCGCGCCGATCGCCTTGCGCACGCCATAGACCGAACGGTTCTGCGCGATCGAATCGGGGCGGCTGAAATAAACCCATTCGAAGATGCACGGGCGCGGTGCGATCGCGGTGAAGGGGCGGATCGAGCGCAGGTCGCCGTCCTGAACGATCACCAGCTCGCCCGGATCGATCTCGCGGACGAAATCGGCGCCGACGACGTCGAGCGCGACCGTTTCCGACGCAAAGATGTACGCGTCGCCCAGCTTGCCCATGACCAGCGGGCGGATGCCCAGCGGGTCGCGGCACGCGATCATGCCCTCGGGCGTCATGCAGATCAGCGAATAGGCGCCTTCGATCTGCTTCAGTGCGTCGATGAAGCGGTCGAGCAGGTCCTTGTATCCGCTGGTCGCGACCAGGTGGATGATCGTCTCGGTGTCCGATGTGGACTGGAAGATCGAACCGCGCTGGATCAGCTCGCGGCGCACGTGCAGCGCGTTGGAGATGTTGCCGTTATGCGCCACCGCGAAGCCGCCGCTCGCCAGCTCGGCATAGAGCGGCTGGACGTTGCGCATGCCCGAATCGCCAGTCGTCGCGTAGCGGACATGGCCGCAGGCAACGCTTCCCGACAGCGTACGCATCACCTCGTCGCGGTCGAAATTGCCCGCGACATGGCCCATCGCGCGATGGCTGTGGAAATGGGTGCCGTCCCAGCTCGTGATCCCGGCGGCCTCCTGGCCGCGGTGCTGGAGCGCATGGAGGCCAAGCGCGACCAGTGCAGCCGCACCGTCGGCGCCGGAAACGCCGAAGATGCCGCACTCTTCGCGCAGCTTGTCGTCATCAAACGGATTCGTGGTCAGCATCGGCCCTTCGCGGGGGAATCGTTGGTCGATGGGCGCGCATATAGGCGCTCGATCGGCACTTGTCGCCCTTTTGTAACATCAACCATCGGACCTCACCGTTTCCATTTGCGTTAGAGACCCGAAGGAGACCGGAAATGGCCAAGGATCACGGGCCTCAGATCAAGGACGACTCGCTCTACGAGAAGCTGAGGGAGGAAGGCGCATCGAAGGAAAAGGCTGCGCGGATCGCCAACGCGAAGGCCGAAGGATCACTCGACCATGACAGCACGCACCTCGAGAATCGCAGCAAGGAAACACTGTATGCGGAAGCGAAGGAGATTGGCATCGAGGGCCGGTCGGACATGACAAAGGACGAGCTGATCGAGGCGATCCGCGATCATTGATCGAATATGTCAAAACGGGTCCTATTGATCGATTTTCCCGCTGGCACTGACCTGTTTATCTCGTTTTGGTCGCGGCGAGCGTTCGCTTAGCCTCCCTCCAGAACCACATCATAAGGAGGGATCAGCACATGGACGCGAAGACCGGATCGATCGACGGCGGCGGCTGCCCGTTCAACGGCGGCGTTCGCGCCCTGCTCGGGCGCACCAACCGCGACTGGTGGCCCGAAATGCTGGCTACCGAAATCCTCAACCCCAATGGCCCGTCAAACCCGATGGGTCCCGATTTCGACTATGCGGAGGCGTTCAAGCAACTGGATTACGCCGCGCTCAAGGCTGATCTCACCGCGCTGATGACCGACAGCCAGCCCTGGTGGCCGGCGGACTATGGGCATTACGGCCCGTTCTTCATCCGCATGGCCTGGCACGCGGCGGGCACCTATCGCACCGCGGACGGTCGCGGCGGCGCCAATAGCGGGCAGCAGCGTTTCGCGCCGCTCGACAGCTGGCCCGACAACGGCAACCTCGACAAGGCACGCCGCCTGCTGTGGCCGATCAAGCGCAAATACGGCAAGCATATCAGCTGGGCCGATCTGTTCATCCTGACCGGCAACGTCGCGATCGAAAGCATGGGCGGTCCCGTGTTCGGCTTTGGCGGCGGCCGCGCCGACGTGTTCGAGCCGGAACGCGACATCTATTGGGGCTCCGAGGACAAATGGGTGAATGAGGGCGTCCAGACCCGTATCGATCCCGACAAGGGCATGGAGGCGCTTGAGGGGCCGCTCGCCGCGATCCAGATGGGCCTGATCTACGTCAATCCGGAAGGGCCGGGCGGCGTGCCCGATCCGCTGGCCTCTGCGCGCGACATCAAGGCGACGTTCGAGCGCATGGCGATGAACCATGAGGAAACCGTCGCGCTGACCGCCGGCGGCCACACCTTCGGCAAGGCGCATGGCAATGGCGACGCCTCGCTGCTCGGCGCTGCGCCCGCGGGCGGCGACCTTGCCGCACAGGGCTTTGGCTGGGTCAGCAGCCATGAGAGCGGCGGCATCGGCGAGCATGCCGTGACCAGCGGTATCGAGGGTGCCTGGGTCAACACGCCGACGCAGTGGAGCGAGAATTATTTCCGCCTGCTGCTCGACTATGATTATGAACTGGTCCGCTCGCCCGCGGGGGCGCAGCAGTGGCAGCCGGTGAACCAGAAGGAAGAGGACATGGCCCCCGCGGCGCATGACCCTTCAAAGAAGGTGCCGACGATGATGACCACCGCCGACATGGCGCTCAAGATGGACCCCGAGTTCCGCGTCATCAGCGAGAAGTTCCGCAAC
>JASBTC010000142.1 GCA_030148625.1 Sphingobium sp.
GAGGACCGGCTCGTCCGCTTTGGCACCGGCTTCGTCTACAACCAGATCCCGCATCGCCGGCTGCGCCGCTGCATCTCGAATATCGAAGCCTGGCAGGACGAAGCCGGCAAGGAACGGCGCATCGTCAGCAACCAGATCGTCTTCGAACATCGCAAGGGGCATGGCGTTCAACAGCATGTCGCGCTGGTCGATCATGTCCTGCGCCGCGAAGGCGGGCAGTGGAAGATCGCCATCAAGCGCGCGCTGCTGATTAACGGGTTGGATGGCTACGACATCCCGACTTTGTTGTGACCTCTCCTGATCACCCACACCATTTTGTCATTCCCGCGTGCGCGGGAATCCAGCCTTTCCGCGAAATATCAGAAAGAAGAAGAAGCTGGATTGACCTTCGGTCGACTACGTCTCCCGCTTTCGCGGGAATGACAGTCAGTGGGAACTCAGCCCCGCCGCAGCGTCTCCGCCGGGGATGCGCCGAAACGGCGGCGATAGAGGCTGGCGAAGCTGCTCAGGTGATGGAAGCCCCAATGATTGGCGACCGACGTCACCGTCGCCCCGGACGCGCGCTGCATCAGATCCTGGCGCGCGCGTTCCAGCCGCAAATTGCTGAAATAGGCCATCGGGCTCGCCCCCCTGAAGTCGCGGAAACCGTTGGTGAGCGATCGTCCGCTGACCCCGGCATGCGCCGCGATCTCGTCGAGCGTCAGGGGGCGTTGCAGATTGGCGTGCATATAGGCTTCGGCGCGGCGCACATAATGGGGTGCCGCGGGCGATACCGGCGGATTGACCAGCGCATGATGGCTGCCCGACTGACCGATCAACAGGGTCGTCATCACCAGCCGCGAGAGCTGGCTGATCCCCGCCGGCGTCGTGCAGAGCCCGGCGGGCGAAAGCGCATCGGCATCGATATAACGCAGCAATGCGACGAGCCGCTGGCCGGCGGGCGTGCCCAGGTCGAGCTCGATATCGAAATCGATCTGCCGCTGCAGCGGCAGGCCGGTCAGTTCCTGATAATGCTTCTCCAGCGCCGCCTTGGAGATCTTGATCCCCAGCACTTCGCTGTCGTCGCGCCAGCGGAAACGCGCCGGCCGATCGGGCAGGCAGATTGCAGCGCGATCGCCGCCGACCGAAACCGCGCGATCCTCGAAAGCGATGTCGCAGGCCCCGCCGATATTGATGTGGACGATGTAAAAAGTGTCGAACGGCCCCGGATCGATCAGCACGTCGGCGCCGTAGCGGAGATAGAAGATCGAGACATCGCCGAGCGTGATCTGGTTCATCCGGCTGTCCACCGCACGCTCCCCGCCGGTGAAGCGGAGCGCGTGGGTTTTCAACTGGCGACCGATCAGTTCGCGCGCTTCGCCCGGATCGCGCGTGGCGACGATTGGCCGGTTTTCAAATGGCAGGCGCCCGCTCGGGAACATCTTCCCTCCTTGCTGGCCGCATGGCAGCCATTTTGAAGTGTGGACCAACGAGCGTGGAACTTAAATCATCAAATTTAGCTTTGCAAGAAAGCTATTCTAAGGGTGAAATATGCCGGAGCGGGAGCAGGATATGAACAGCGCCGATGCCGCGATCGCGTTTCTCCAGCGCGGCATGCCCGGCGAGGATGCGACGCTGGAGGATCTACGCCGATGGGTCGACGGGCTGGGCGCCGGCCTGGAACCGCCCGGCCACGTTATCCGCCACGACCTCGACATTGGCGGCGTCCCGAGCGCGCGCTTTCACCCGCCAGGGGCGGCGGTTTCGCGCGCGATCCTCTATCTCCATGGCGGCGCCTATATGGCGGGATCGCCCACTTCGCATGGGGCACTGGCCGCATCTTTGGCCGCTGCGGCGAGCATCAATGTGATCCTGCCGGAATATCGGCTCGCCCCCGAACACCCCTTCCCCGCCGCGCTCGATGATGCACGCACCGTCTATCTCGATCTCGCCGCAACGGGCATTGGACTGAGCTTGGCAGGAGATTCGGCGGGCGGCGGCCTCGCACTCGCGCTCGCGGTCGATCTCCGCGATCGCGGCGAGCCCCTGCCCGACAGTCTTTCGCTCATCTCGCCCTGGACCGACATGACGTTGAGCGGCGCGTCGATCGCCGGTCGCGCCGATATCGATCCGATGATCACCGCGGATGCGCTGCACGCCGCAATCGCATCCTATGCGGCGGGCCTGCCATGCGAGGATCCGCGCCTGTCCCCGCTGTTCGCCAACCTCGTCGGTCTGCCCCCGATGCTGATCCAGGTCGGAGAGCGGGAACGGCTGCGCGACGATGCGGCACGCCTGGCGGCGCGCGCGAAGGATGCCGGCGTCATGGCCGATTATCGCGAATGGCCGGGCATGGTGCATGTCTGGCATCTGTTCGGGGCACATATCGCCGAAGGCCGTCTGGCGATCGAGGAAATGGCCGTCCATATCGGGTTGCACGCGACCGGCTGACACCGGGCGCATTTATGGATTGCACTTCCCCGGAAAATCCCGAACACTCAGGCTTCCTCCTCAAGGAGAATGCCGCGCCATGGCGCCCGTCAAGGTCGACCCCGACAAGGTTCTCGAGTTCGCCGATGAAGAGCGCTTCTACGACTGGCTGAGCAGGCATCACAGCACGCAGGACGAGGTGTGGATCAGGATCCACAAGGTCGATTCCGGCCTGCCGTCGATCACCCCGAAACAGGCCATCGACGTGGTGCTGTGCTGGGGCTGGATCGACGGGCTGCGCAAGGGGCTCGACGAAAGGAGCTTTCTGCAGCGCTACACGCCGCGCCGGGCCAAGAGCGTCTGGAGCCGGATCAATGTCGACAATGTCGCCCGGCTTGTCGAGGAAGGACGAATGACCGAGCATGGGCTGGACCAGGTCGAAGCCGCCAAGGCCGACGGCCGCTGGGATCGCGCCTATGACAGCGGCAAGGCGATGACCATTCCCGACGATCTGCAGGCCGCGATCAACGCGGAGCCGGCGGCGCGGGAGATGTTCGGCCGGCTCAACGCGCAGAACCGGTTCGCCCTCGCCTTTCGCACCCATAATATGAAGACCGCCGCGGGGCGGACGAAAAAGATCGCAAGCTTCGTCCAGATGCTCAAACGCGGCGAGACCATCTATCCGCAAGGCAAGAAAGGCAGATAGGTCGGATCGGGTTGGCTTCACTCACTCTGCGTCATTACCGCTTTCGCGGGGTGACAGTGTGGCGCGCCAGTGGATCAAACTCTGGGTCGGTTGCGCAACACGCTACGCCAGCACCGCCGCCGCTTCATCGATCAACGCGCTCACCGCCGATGGCTGTGACGCGAGCGAGGCATGACTGGCGTCGAGGCGGATGACCTTCCGCGGATCCATGCGCAATGACATCATCTCCTGATTGGCGGGTGCAATCATCCGGTCGTCGGTCGAGATCTGATACCAGCAGGGCTTCTTCTTCCATGCCGGCGCGGTAATCGTGTCTCCGAACGTACCCGCCAGCGGCGCTTTCTGCGTCACGGCCATGACGAGTGCCTCATCGACGGACAGGTCCTGGCAAAAGCTTTCATGGAATTTGTCCTGCTTCACCCAGAGATAGCCGTCACTGTCGGGGGCGAGATTGGCGGCGGCGACAGGGGGATTGGCCTGGGTGATGCCGCCCGGGCTTTCGCCGGCATCGGGTGCGAACGCCGCGATATAGACCAGCCCGACGACATTGGGCTGATCGCCGGCTTCGGTGATCACCGCGCCACCATAGGAATGACCGACCAGCAGCACCGGCCCATCGACCTGGTCGATCATCTTGCGGGTTCGCTGACCATCGTCGGCCAGCGAGGTCAGCGGCAGTTCCACGGCAAGCAGCCTGTCATGGCCGAGCCTTTTCAGCTCGACGATCACCTTGGCCCAATGCGCCGCGCCGCCCCAGAATCCATGCACGAGAATGATGGTCGGGCTCGTCATCGAATCTCTCCTCTGCACCGAAATTTCGAGAAGTGAGCACCCACTCCCGAATATGCGCAAGCCTGGAAAAACGAATGTGCCGGCGCACGTCCATGGGAGCGAACAAGCCGCATGATCCCGGATCATGCGGCTTGTTCCTTGCCTGCGCGAAGACGGATCCGTCTTGCGCGATACTCCGGATCAGGCTGCGGCCATTGCCGGCGGCGTGCCATCCTTTTGGGTTGCGCGCGCATTGGCCGGGCGATCGGTGACGCGGGCCAGATAGGCGTCGAGCAGATCGCTCGCCGGCGAATATTCCCGCCCCCAGGCCAGCGCACTGGCAACCATCACATCGACCGCCGTGAACCGATCGCCCATCAGATAGGGCCCCTTTTCCAATGCGCCGAGCAGCCGCGCGATCACCGCGTCATAACGAGCCTGTGCATGCACATCGCCGTCGATCGTGCCGGTGATCTTGCTCCAATAGGCAGGCTCCATCTCACCCGCCGTCCAGGCAAGCCAGGTCAGATAGGCACCGCGCTCGGGCGATCCGATCGCCGCGCCCAGATCGGCTTCAGGAAACAGATCGGTCAGATAGAGCGCGACCGCGAGCGACTCGGTCACCAGCACATCGCCGTGAGTCAGCGCCGGCACCTTGCCGTCAGGATGCGGATTGCCGGGATCGCGCGCGCCCGAACCGTCGCGCCGCGCAATGTCGCAATAGCGGATGTCGTAATCGACGCCGATTTCCTCGAGCAGCCAGACCAGGCGGCTCGAGCGCGACCAGGGGGCATGGAACAATGTCAGCATGGGAAATCTCCATCCGAGCCCCGCGGCGGAATGCGGCGGGCCGACTTGGCTTGACTACTGCCATCCTGCTGCCACCATGGTGTCAGCAGCTGTCAGCTAGGTAAAAATACATGAGACGCGCCGACCGCCTGTTCCAGATCATCCAGATCCTGCGCCGCACATCGAAACCGATGATCGCCGACGCGATCGCCGCCGAACTCGAGGTTTCGAAACGCACCGTCTATCGCGACATCGCCACGCTGATGGGCCAGCGCGTGCCCATCCGCGGCGAGGCGGGTTTCGGCTATGTGCTCGAAGGCGGCTTCGACATGCCGCCGCTGATGCTGACCTCGGACGAGATCGAAGCGGCGGTGCTCGGTGCACAATGGGTCTCTGCCCGCGGCGATCCCGCATTGGCACGCGCCGCGCGCGACCTGATCGCCAAGATCGCGGCAACCGTGCCCGAGGAACTGCGGCCGGTCGTTCTGGAGCCGGCGGTCGTCGTCCCGCCCATCTGGGATGAAACGGTCGAGACATTGGACATGGCGCAGATCCGCGCATCGATCCATGCCGGCCGCAAACTGACGATAGCCTATCGCGACCGCGACGAGCGCGAGAGCCGCCGGACGATCTGGCCCTTCCTGGTCGGCTATCGCGAGACCACGCGTATGCTGGTCGCATGGTGCGAAACGCGCGGCGATTTCCGCATGTTCAGGACCGATCGTGTCCTCGCGATGGATTTTCTCGACGAACGCTATCCCCATCGCCCCGCCCAGCTCCGCGCCCGCTGGTATACGATGATGAAGGCTCGACATGCAGAGACGAGAGCCTGATCCGTACAGGCTCAGACGAAAATGATCCCGTTGGATCCGACACATTCCCAATCAGGACTTTACAGTCCTGAAAACCAATTTTGCGAAAAAGAATGTGCCTGTTAGAGATTTGATGGACGGTGAGGCGATCCAGATGAAATCAAACGAACACACGCTCGGCGACCTTCTGCGCGGACTACGCAAGCGCAATGGCTGGACGGTCAAGGAAATGAGCGACCGGAGCGGCATTCCGCTATCGACATTGTCGAAGGTCGAGAATGGCCCGCGATTTCACTTTCCTCGTCGATTCCGCCGTCGCTGCAGATACGCTGGTCCGGGCGGCCAAGGGCGCGGACAAGGCGATGATTGCGGATGTTTCCGTGTTTGACGTCTATGCCGGCAAGGGCGTG
>JASBTC010000147.1 GCA_030148625.1 Sphingobium sp.
TTGCGCTGATCGCCTCGTTGCGCGCCGCCTGCGGTTCGGGTTCGACCCGCCATAGGGGCGAACCCGCGACCGCATGGGCGACCATCAGGCGCAGTGCGATGCCGGGATGGCCGGTCAGCGCGGCACGGGCAGCGGCATGGCAGTGAAGATCGATATAGGTGTTGAGCGGCCCGCTCGCCTCGGGACAGGCCGAACGCACAACAGCTTCTCCGGGCATGCCGGATGCGCGGGCACGCGCCTCGCGGCGGGTGAGCCAGCCTTCATGGACGCTGACCTCGCCTGAGGTGCGGACCTCGACATAGACACGTCCGCCCTTGCGCTTCGCCGTCTTCTCATGCTCCCAGCTTTCGAACCGGGTGCCCTTGGGCAGCACCACGACATCGCTCCAGCCATCGGCCAGACAGGCGACGCGACGCGCCTCGATCGCCGCGTCCTGCGCGGTCCAGAAGGCGTCCGTATCGGTGACATAACGGTCCTCGCCGAACAGGTCCGCGATGACCGCCAACCCCATGGCCTCGACGTCGAACAGCGCGTGCTCGGCCTTGATCGCGGTGCCGCCGAACAGCCATGATTTCAGCTGATGGCCGGTCGGCGCATAGGCATCCTTGTCGTCATGGAGCGCAAGCCATGCGCGTTGCTGCGACTTGCTCGCGAGCGTCAGATGGCGGACGGTCGCCCGGTCGATGGCCTCGCGGCGGTAGAGATCGCGGATGCGCGGCATGAGATTGCCGAGGGCGAGGATGCGGCGGACGGTCAGGTCGGGAAGCCCGAAGGTCGCGGCGATATCGTCGGCGCTGCGGCCTTCCTTGACCAGCCGGACGAAGCTTTCCCACTGGGTCACCTCGTCGGGATCGAGCCGCGCGAAATTCTCGATCATCGAGGCTTCGAGCGCGTCGGCATCATCGCCATCTTCGAGAATAGCACAGGGCAGCGGGCCATGGTCGATGCCTTCGGCGCGGACGATGGCATTCGCGGTCCAGCGCCTGAGGCCTGCGACGATGCCGAACGCGCCGTCTTCGGACGAGGGCCGGACAATCAGCGGCACGAGGATGCCGCGCTGGCGGATGGTCGGCAGCAGGTCGGCGACATCGGGAGATTTCCTCGCGAGGCGCATATTGGTCCTGGCCGGGGCCAGCCGGTCATGATCGATGAAGTCGAGTTTCATGGGGAGCACTCCTTGGCAAATGCCGGGCCGCGCGGATGGAATGGAGCAAGGCCGGGCACGGTGTTGCGGCGGAAGCGCGCCGCGCGCTGGTCGAGCCGAGGGCGTCGCCCTCAGCCCGGTGTTCCGGGATCGGGCGGCGTGCCCAAGCATTCGGGCGGCTCGCGCAATCGCGCCTCGGCGGTGACGATCGCGCCGGTCCGACGCGCCATCGCCGCCCATTCGGACAGCGGATGCGTCGTCGAGAAGCCGATGTCGCGCTCGATGCTCAGGCCGAACGGCAGGCGGATGCTTGCGATTTCACGAAGCGAGAAGGAGCCGAGTTCGGGGCAGCCGAAACCGAGATCAGCCAGCCCGAAGAGCGTATCGCCATCCTCGTCCAGTTCGGTCGCGAGCCATGTCGCGGCCCCGACGGGGTTGAAGAGCTTGAGGACGGGAACGGGATCGAAGCACCCTCCGCGCGCTTCGAGAGCGCATCCGGCGACCGCATTGGCGCTCAGCGCGAAGCGGAGTTCATGTGGAAGCAGGATCATGCCGCGACCTCCAACGCCTGGGATATGGCGGCGTCGCGCAGCGCCAGCAGATAGTCGGCGGCCTTGCTGGCGGCGCTCGCCGCCTTGAAGATGGCGCGGCCGTCGCCGCGCAGCAGGTCGAGCCAGCCCGCCAGATAATCGGCATGGCGGACGGTGGGGACGATACCGAGCGTGGCGCAGAGAAAGGCCGATCCCATCTCGGCGGCGAGTTCCTCGCGGGCATAGGCCTCGCTCGCGAACTTGCCCGTGAAATCGCGGCCCAGCCGGGTCCGGTGGCCAGTCCAGTGGGTCAGTTCGTGAAGGCAGGTGCGATAATAATTTACTGGCATGAAGAACGCGGCCTGCGGCGGCACGCGGATGAAATCCTGTCCGGGCGAATAGAAGGCACGATCGCCGCCGATCCGGAAATCCGCGCCGCTGGCATCGATGAGCGCTTCGGCGGCGGGCTCGATCTCGCGCGCGGGCAAAGGCGCGGGATCGGTCGCGAGGCCGTCGCGCAGCCCCTCGCACTGGGCGACGTTGAAAACGGTGAAGCGCTTGAGGAACGGCACGGCGCGCGCATCGTCGCCCGCTTCGGCGGCACGTTCGGCCTCTCCCCTGGGCGTGAACCGATCGGCATAGAAAATCGTCGTGCCGCGCTCGCCCTTGCGCACGCTGCCGCCGACACCCTGCGCCTGACGGAAGGTCAGCCAGCTTTGCGACGGATAGCCGGCATCGATGACCGCATGCCAAAGGATCAGGACGTTGATCCCGGAATAGGGCCGTGCGCTCAGCGCGTTGCGCGGCATGCCCGGCGCTGGCGCACCGACCCCGCCGCAAGCGCCCCAAGGCTGTACCCATGGAAAGCGCCCGGCCTCGAGTTCGGCGACGATGCGGGCGGTCACCTCGTCATAGAGGTTGGTGCGGGGTGTGTCCGGGTCCGGACGGCGGCGCGCGCCGGAGGCTGGGGGTTGTGGCACGATGGTCTCCTCACACTCCCCTCCTCGCAAGGCCGCCCCGGGAAGCGGGGTGGGCGGCACACGCGAAGTGACGGGCCCGCTCAGGCGGCGGGCGGCACCCGAAGGGGCGCAACGCGAGTGGAGCAGCCTGAAGCGAAGCGAAGGCTTGCCGCCGGCCGCGGCGGGACCAAAGCGAGCGCCGCCCACCGCCGCTTGCCCGGCGATGGCCAACCGGCAACGCCGCCGCCTGCAAGGGCGGCGACCGTGAACAGGCCAGCGATCGTGACCGTCAGGCCGAGACCCGCGCCAGCGGCGGCTCGGCGCCGGCACGGCGTAGAGCGCGGTCGCGCGCAAGCGTGAGGCGTAGAAAGAACGGCTCGCAAGGGATGCCCGCGAGACAGAATAGCGATCCGGACCGTAAAATAGGCGGAGATCGGATCCGCTTCACATTGTCGCGAAGACCTGATTCAGGATAGTTAAACGGCTCTCATTTGGCTGAGTCCGATATCGCAAGGAGTTTGAATGCAGGTCGTTGAAGAACTGCGGTCGGTGGCGGCAAATCTCGAGGCTGCGGCAGAACCTGTAACGCGGACCGACATACGAGAGCCTATCCAGGCGCGGATCGATGCGTGCAATGACGCTGCCGCCGCATTCTCCGGATCCTGGCTGGGATATCACGCAAGGATCTACCAGAGCGATCTCCGCGCGAGGCCGGGCGCGATTTTCGATTCGCAATGGAGCCTGGAGAATCAGGAACTGGGCGGCGGGCGCGGTGCCTGGGCCTTGTACGATGGTGAGCAAATCAAGGCACATCTGCGAGCCGCTTCGGGCAATCATGACTTCTCAACGATCGAGAAAGTCGTGGCGATGTCGGTAAAGGATTTCGAGAATGGCAAGGCGGATCTGATCTCGATCCTCTCCGCGGCGGCATCGTCACGTTCCGACACATATCTGTCGAAGCTGCTCGAAAAGGCCGAAAAGCTCGACTATTTCTCAACGCATCGTGCACTTCAGGTTTATCGCCCGTCGGGCAAGTTCATGAGTGGCGACATGACGGCTCTCTCAGGGGGACTCCAAACACCACCGCATATCGAGTTGCTTGCCGAGGTGGCCGCCATGTCATCGGTCTTCGATGCAGCGGGCGAAGGCGCGCAAATAGCCAAACAGGCTGCTTCCCATCTCGAACGTACCGCGAGGAACACCAGAAAGGCCGAGCGCGTGGGGACAAATATATTCATCGGGCATGGGCGCTCCCCGCTCTGGCGTGAACTCAAGGAGTTCGTCCAGGAACGGCTTCGCCTCCCGGCCGATGAGTTCAACCGTGTTCCGGTCGCCGGCTCAACCAAAATCACTCGCCTGAGCGAGATGCTGGACGCTGCCGCGATCGCATTTCTGATCATGACGGCGGAGGACGAAACGAGCGAGGGTACGATGCAGGCGAGGATGAACGTCATCCACGAGGTCGGCCTGTTTCAGGGGCGGCTTGGATTCTCCCGCGCCATCATCATGCTCGAGGAAGGCTGCCAAGAGTTCAGCAATGTCCAGGGGCTTGGCCAGATCCGTTTCCCAAAAGGCAATATCAGGGCCGTTTTCGAGGATGTACGCGCCGTCATCGAGCGTGAACTGGGAGAGTGAACCGGATCGGCGAGCATGCAGGCATGGTCGGTCCGCGATCACAATTCTCGACGCGGTTATGACGACAAAGCCAAGCCTCAGCGACGAAGCGTGACCGTCACCGGGCAATGGTCGGAGTAATGTTTCTCGCCAGCCGCATAGCGCATCTCCACGAACCCGGTCATGTTGGCGCCTGCCCGCCTGTCGAGCACGATATGGTCGATGAAACTGTCATAGCGAGGGTCACAGCCTGGCGCGTGCCTTCGTCCGCGAGACGAAGGTCCGCATTGGCGGGCTCCGCGCGCACATTCCCGCCATTGTTCAAAAATGAGCGGGCCAATCGCCGTCCGAGCCGGCCGCCCCAGGTCAGCGGTGTCGGATCACCTTCTTCTCGCCCCCGCACAGAGCACACTGATCGATCCGGCGCTCGAAGCCGGACTGACCGGCAAGCTCCCTTGTGCTGTTGTTCGCATATTGACGCTGGGCAAGATTCAGCCGTCCCGCGATGCAGTCGTCGCAGACCGGCTCCGGCGAAAGCCTGATGATGAAGGCCATCACCTTTTCGAGGATCGTCATGCTGGTTCCATATCAGCTCAAGCCCGCTTGTCGAACCCGAATGACATCAGAACCGGAACAACGCGGCCGAATCGCGCCGAAGGCGCGCCATCACATCGCGCCCTTGGCGAAAGCCGCCGGCGCGGCGGCGTGCGCGCGGGCCTGGGGCCAGCCGCCGCCGTGCCCCCCGGCCGGAGCCGAGAGCGCATGCGCGGGCAACAAACAAAGCGCGCCCCCTGGCGGCGCCCGTCGCCGCCAGTGCGCGCTCCATCTCCCGCGCTCCATCACATCGCCCCCCGGGGCGATGCGCGCCGAGGACGCCCCCCTGCCGATCGGTCCGAAGATTTGTCACGAACAATTCCAGGAAATGCGCCGCTACGCGAACCAGCTTGCAGGCTGCGAGGCAGCGAGTGCCCGGGCGGATCGAACAAGCCGGTAGACGCGATGACGGATGCTCGGCGCGTGCTTCCGCCACTGTCGCGAAACGACCATCGCCCCGAAAAAACAATGCGCGATGTCCTGCTGGCTCGCACCGGCGACGACCGCGTCATGCGTGCGCAGCGCCAGGATCCACCGACCCGCCCGCTGTTCGCTGGACGCGCCGAGGTTCGCTCCCCGACACCGTGAGACCAGATCATTCAGGGCAATGATCGGCGCTCGCAGGCCGTCGACGCCGACCAGATGCCAGATGATGGTGACCGGTCGCTCCAGCAGGCCGGCGCCGACAAGATCAGCCCGAACGGCACAGCGTCCATCCCCGATCCGGACATGTTCGATCCCGCCATTGACGATCAGGCGCGGCAAGGGATCCAGCGTCCGAAAATCGAAGCGCGTCGCCTTGTCGGTGCCGATCGACCGAAGAAGGGCCGCATCGGCGATGACACCTTTGAGAACCGATGGATCGCAAGCGGCACTCCAGAACGGCAGCGCTGTCCGCGCGTCGCGGTCCGGATCCTCACATCGCACGAGACCAAAGCGCGACGCCGCCGAATCGCGCCAAGTCCCGCGATACTGTTGGTTCCGGCGAAGCCATTCCCAGGCGAAACAGGCACGGTCGGCCCGCTCAAGCCAGGCATAAGCGCACGGATCCCGCCAGTCGGGCGGAGCGACCATGACAGCCACTCCGCCGACTCGCCCTCAGCCGTCGATCAGTCCCGCGGGTCGGAAGTCCCGCGTCGCGGCAATCGTCAGACGCACCTCATCCAGAGCAAGGCGGGAAACGCCAATTGTCGCCAAGGCGCCTTCCACGGCATCGCCCACGATCATTGCCCAGCTGGTCGTCATCCCCAGGTTTGAGCAGATCGACCGGACGCCGAGAATATGCGCGTTCGCGCCTATTGACGCGGGCGGGACCGACACCCCGCTCCAGGATCCGCTTGGTGGCCGGCCCGCGACCGGGCACGCGGCCGGCGCCTTCGGAAGAGCCCGTTCACGCCATCATATCCCCCAACTCGATCTCCCCGACCGCGAGAGCGGCGACGATGAGTTGCGTCCTGCGCGCGACACCGAAGCGGATGCGGGCGGCGTCCAGATATTTTCCGACCGTCTCTTCACTCAGCCCCAGGATCGTCGCCGTTTCCCAGTCGGTCTTGCCCTGTGCCACCAGCGATACGCATTGCCGCTGCCGCGGGGTCAGGCGCGCCGGGGAGCGGTCTAAATCCAGCAGCCGGCGCGCAGCCTTGAATGCGGCATGGGCGAGACATTCGGCCGCGAGCAGCGAATAGCCGGGAAGACGCTCGCCCGGCGGCATCACGAACGAGCAGCTCGCCTTGCGCACGCCCGGCGCATGGAGCGGTATCGTGAACCCTTCGCCGAGGCCCGTGCCCCTTGCCTCGGCGAGCATCGCGACCTGGCGCGGTTCGAGCGCGATGAACCGTGGAATTTCGTCCCAGCCGAACCCACCCACGCGCCGGCATGCGACCTGCTGGACCGGGTCGACGCGATGCATGGCGCGGCTGGCGAATGCGGCGACCCAGCGGTCGGGATAGTTGTGGACGAAGAGGAAATGCCCAGGCGGGCGGGCAAGGTCGACATGCTCGACCAGAGCGTGGTGCGCGAAGCCGAGATCGCGGACGGCGGCAGCGAACAGCCCGGTCAAATCGGCCATGTCGCACAGCATATGCGCATGATCGACGAATTCGCAGACGCGCGCCATCGCCCGCGAGCGCCCGCGAATCCGGTCACAGGTCATGGCGCGACCATTTTCATCTCCGCGCGCAAACGCATGTCCCGCGCTCCAGCCAGACACTATATCCGATATAGTCAGAATATAGTTGCAACAGAGGATGCCGGGATTTCTAGTATGAATCGTCGGAGAGATCCGATTCGGCAATCGCGTTCAAGATTCGCCGAGACCTTCGCTCGAACCCGTGTTTGAGGAGCGGCGTTCGGGAGAGTTGGTTGAAAGGCGGCGTGCTGGCGCGGCGGAATGAGAACGCCCGCAACAGTTGCGCCGATGTGTTTGTGAATGCCGGCTTTCGCAGCGGCGATTGAATTCGCCCGGCGCGTCCCGCAATTGCGTACGCGTCAGGCGCTTGTTGATGCACTCGAGGAAACCTGTACGCGAATGGGCATGCGCTATTTCGCGCTTTCGCATCATGTCGATTTCGCCAGCGAACCAAGAGGCCTGCGCCTCCACAATTACCCCGACGGCTGGGAGCAATGGTATGACGCCAACCGGCTCGGCATCAGTGATCCGATCCATCGCGCCAGCCATCACATAGCGCAGGGCTTTTACTGGCGCGACATTCCCGACCTCATTCCGCTGCTTCCCAGCGACAACCGGCTACTCGAGCGCGGCCGACGCATAGGGCTGGGCGAAGGCGTGACCGTCCCCGTCCACGTGCCGGGCGAAGCCAGGGGTTCATGCACCTTTGTGGCGGCCGTCGGCGCCACGCCCCCCGAGATGATCCTGCCCTGCGCGCAGAGCGTCGGACTGTTCGCCTTCGAGGGCGCGCGCCGGTTGCTGCGAGGCAAGTCGAAGCCACCCGTGCGGCTCAGCGAGCGACAGCGGGACTGCATCGCGCTCGCAGGATGCGGCAAGAACAACGCGCAAATCGCGCGCATGCTCGGGATCGGCGAGCAGACGGTGATCGAGCATTTCCGGGCGGCGCGTGCCCGGCTGGACGTCGGAACGCGCACCGAGCTGGTCGTTCGCGCACTTGCCGAAGGCCTGTTGTGCATGGACGATATGGCGATCGCCTTGCCGCGGAGGGTCGCTCGGCGCTGAACAAAAAAGCGCTCAACCCTCCCTAGACCTAGGGATACCGGCACCGCTTCCGACCTGCTGCAACTCGCGAAGTCCAAAAACAAACGGGGCGTCGCCATGCTGCATCTGATCGATCACACCAGTCAGGCCGAAGGCGCCGTGCTGCGTGCCATGTTCGAGGCGCGCAAGCGCGTCTTTGTCGACCTGCTGCGCTGGGACGTCCCGGTGCTGGGCGGCAGCTGGGAGCTCGACCAGTTCGACACCGAGGATGCGCGCTATATGATCCTGTCCGACCGGCACGGTGGTCACATGGCGTCCGCCCGGCTGCTCCGCACTGACCGGCCGCATATCCTGGACACGCTGTTTCCCAAGCTCTGCGAGGGGCCGGCCCCTTGCGACACCGCCACACTCGAGATCACGCGCTTCTGCATCGATCGTGGCCTCAAGGCGACGGAGCGGCGCCGGGTGCGCAATCAGCTGGTCACGGCCCTCGCCGAACATGCGCTCGCGCACGGCATCGCACGCTACACCGCCGTCGCCGATCTGCGCTGGGCCGAGCAGGTGCTGCGCTTCGGCTGGCGATGCATGCCGCTGGGGCCGCCGCGCCCCCATGACGGCGGCACGCTGATGGCGCTGGTCATCGAGGTCGACGCCGACACGCCGGCGCGGCTGGCGGAGGCCGGCATCTATTGTGCCCCCGATACGGGCGAGCGCCAACTCAGCGCCTGAGCAAGGAAAGCGAAATGCCGCATATATCATTATCGACCAGCCTCCCGGCCGAAGACTGGACCGCAATGCTCGATCGACAGGGTTACTGCATCATTCCCGGCTTGTTGCCGCAATCGGAGATCCGGGTGCTCGACGCCGTGCTCGAACCGCATTTCGCGGCGGTGGCCTTTTGCCGCGGCGGCTTCTACGGCGAAGGCACCAAGCGCTTCGGGCGCTTGCTCGGCCGAGCGCCGCAAAGTGCCCGGCTCGTCCAGCACCCGCTTGTCCTGCGGATCGTCGAGAAAATGCTCGGGCGCTGGTGCGACCATGTCCAGCTCAACCTCATCCAGGCGATCGAGATCCATCCAGGCGAAGTGGCGCAAGTGCCCCACCGGGACCAGGATATGTGGCATGCCGAGAAAGGCCGGATGGAATATGTCGTCAACGTCATGTGGCCGCTGACCCCGTTCCGGGCGGACAATGGCGCCACCCGAATCTGGCCGGGCTCGCATGGCGGCAAGGCGCTCGGCGACCAGATCCTCGGCGAGCCGATCATGGCGGAAGCCGAGCCCGGCGACGCGATCCTGTTCCTGGGCTCAACGCTCCATTCGGGCGGCGCGAACACAAGCGACCGCCCACGGCGCGGCATCGTCACGGGCTATTCGCTCGGCTGGCTCAAGGCCTATGAGAATCCCTATCTGGCCTATCCGCCCGACATAGCGCGCCATTTCGCGCCGGACCTGGCCAGCCTTGTCGGCTATCGCCAGCACCGGCCAAATCTCGGCAATTTCGAGGGACAATGTCCGTCGATCCTGCTCGGCGACACCATCCCCGACACGCTTGCCGCGACGGATGCGCTGCTGCCGGAGCAGGTAGCGATGATCGAGGCCTATCGCGCCGAGCAGATGGCCCTGCCCCCTTCGCCACCGCCGGCATGAGCCCGGGCGTCACGATGGAGCGCGTCTATGACGCGCTCAAACACCGGATCGTCCATGCCGAGCTCGCGCCCGGCGCCCGGCTCGACCCGGCCCGACTGGCGGAGGATCTCAATGCGAGCGCAACGCCGGTGCGCGACGCACTTCATCGCCTGCTTGGCGAAAGGCTGGTCGATGCCCGGCCGCAGGACGGTTTCCATGTGCCGATATTTTCCGAAGCGGCGTTGCGCGACCTTCATGCCTGGTCGCTCGACCTGCTGCTCGCGGCACTGAAGCCCGCGATAGCGGTATTGCGTCCAGGCGCCGAACGCATCGCCGGATCATCGACGGTTACCGATCTGGCCGACAGGGTCGCGGTGCTGTTCGAAGCGATCGCGACCGGATCGGGCAATTACGAGCACCGGGCGGCCATGGCCAATCTCAATGCACGGCTTCACCCGTTCCGAGTGATCGAAGGACGCGTCATACCAGACGGCGAATCGGAACTTCAAACGCTGGAGAAAAGCTGGCGCGCCGGAGACATGACGAGCCTGCGGCGACAGCTCGCCGTATATCATCGCCTGCGGGTAAAGCTGGTGCCGCAGATTGCCGGCCTCATG
>JASBTC010000149.1 GCA_030148625.1 Sphingobium sp.
CGGAGGCGCGACAATGCCCGGCCTTTCCCCAACCCCCGGCCGCGCTGATGCAGCCGCCGGCGAAACGAGACTTCCTCTCGCCGACGCGCTGATCGCATCCGAACAGGCCGAGCGTCTTGTCGCGCTGCAGGCCTGGGTAAAGGCGCAGGTGGCTGTGGATATGAATGGGGCGAAGACGGTAGTGATCGATCCCGAGGATTGAGGCGCTGCAGGAATGGCGACGCCACTTTAACATGGATCGATTGCCACGGCGCCCGACTTGGCCTCTATGCTGCGCGCGATTGGAGTGCGCGTTATGGCCGACAATGATGAACCGGAAGAGATCGGCAAGCTGCTCGAGACGCCCGGTCTGGCCGATGCGCTGGAAAGCGATCGTTTCAAGCAGTTTCTCGATCATGTGCCCGTCGCGATCGCGGTGTCGGAACTCCGTCCGTCGGAACGGATTGCCTATGCCAATATGGAATTCGAGCGGCTGACCGGCCAGGCCGCCGCCGCAGTGGAGGGGCGCGACTGGACGATGCTGCCCGGTGTCGCGGCGGCGGCGGGCGACGATCGCCGTCTGAGTGAGGTGGTGGAGGCCGATGAGGAGTATCTTGGCTGCTTCGTGATCGAGCGCGGTGATGGCGCGGTGGACATCGATGCCTGGTCCAACACGATCGAGGATGACGATGGCCGCCCGATGTTCCGGCTGGTCGCGCTGGCGCAGATCGGCCAGCCGCGCGCGGATGCGGAGAGCCAGGCACTGCGCGAAAAGGATGTGCTGCTGCGCGAATTGCAGCATCGGGTGAAGAACAACCTGCAGATGATCACCGCACTGATCCGCATGGAAGCGCGCAATGTGGGGGACGAGGCGACGGGCAAGCGCTTCGACCGGCTCGCCGGACGGATCACCGCGCTGTCGCTGCTCTACGACACCATGTCGACCGAGGGGCTGGAGGGGACGATCGATCTGGGCGTTTATCTCAGTCAAATCGCCTCGGCCGTGATGCAGGCGCACGCGACGGAGGGCATTCGCTTCGACCTGCTCGTCGATACATGGCCGGTGTCGATCAATGTGGCGATGCCCGCCGGGCTGGTGGTCAACGAACTGCTCACCAACGCGCTCAAACATGCCTTTGCGGGCCGCGACGGCGGGACGATCCGGCTCCATAGCCTGATCGACGATGGCGGCTGCCGCGTCACCGTTTCCGACGACGGTATCGGCCTGCCCGAGGGCACGAGTTGGCCGAGATCGGGCAAGCTCGGCGCCGTCATCGTCCAATCGCTCAAGCAGAATGCCGGGGCGCGGGTGACGGTGGCATCGGAGGCTGGGCGGGGGGTGTCGGTATCGATCTTCTTCGCACAGGAAGCCGCCGCGCCGACAACAGGCTAGGGTTTAATCTAGGATCACCTCCCGAATTGCCATTCCCGCTTTCGCGGAAATGACATGATATTGAGTCGATCCGCCTGAATCAGACTAGGTCAGAAGCTACGGCTGCCGTCCGCTCATACAGCAATTTCGGCGCAGACCTCAGCAGCGTCCAGTCCGGTCAGTTCGCGATAGCGCTCCGGATCGGTCGCGCCTTCGCTATTGATCGCCAGGATCCGGGCATCGGGGCCGAGGCGGAGCGCGGCGCGGCGTTCCGCATCGTCGGCGATGCGGATGAGGCCGGCCAGCCCCGCGCCGCCGCTTTCGCCCGCGACGATCGCGGGATCGCCACCCGCAGGCCGGGCCAGCCGGTTCATCGCCGACACGGCATCGTCCTCCCCGACCGTCATGAACGCGTCGGCCACACGGGAGAGGACGCGCCACGCCAGCGGCGAAGGGTCGTAACATTCGAGCATCGCCATCACCGTGGGCTCGCCATGGGCGATCTTGACGGGATGGCCGGCGCGTGCGGTTTCGAAGAGGCAGGCGGCCCGATCGGGCTCGACGACGATGACGGTCGGGCGTCCCTCGCCAAGCACGAGCGCAAGATGGCCCGCGACCGCGGCGGCGAGGCCGCCGACGCCGGCCTGGACGAAGACATGGGTGGGCGGCGCGGGCAGCGCCTCGATCGCCTCGCGCACCATCGCGGTATAGCCCTGCATCACCAGGCCGGGGATGCGCTCATAGCCGGGCCAGGAAGTGTCGGAAACGATGATCCAGCCGCGTTCCGTCGCGACGCGCGCGGCCTCGGTGACGGAGTCGTCATAGGTGCCGGGCACGCGGATGATCTCCGCACCGAAGCGGGCGATGGCGGCGACGCGCGCGTCGCTGACGCGTTCATGGACGAAGATCACGCAACGCGCGCCGATCAGTTCCGCGCCCTGCGCCACCGAGCGCCCGTGATTGCCGTCGGTCGCGCAGGCGATGGTGAGCGTGGCCGCGACCGCGCGGACCGGGCCGGAGCGCATCTGGTCATAGCCGACCGGGCGGCCGAAGACGCGGCCCGCTTCCTCCAGGACCAGCCGGATCACCGCATAGGCGCCGCCGAGCGCCTTGAAGCTGCCTAGGCCGAGGCGGGGGCCTTCATCCTTGATATGGATCGCGGCGACGCCGAACTGGTCGGCGAGGGCGGGCATGGCGTGGAGCGGGGTCGGCCGATGATCGGGGCGGTGTGTCAGATGTTCGGCAACCTCGGCGGCCGCCGCGCCGTCCAGCGTTGCGGCGTCGCGCGGATCGAGTGCCGCGCCGTGGTCGGGGTGGCTGTTCAGGATAAGCATGCCAGCGAGTCTTTCGTAGGGATTGGGCGTTGGGATCAGGGGAGTTGCAGGCGCTGTCGGGCGATCGTCGCCAGCCAGAGGGCGCCGTTCGGCAGGATCTCGTCGTTGAAATCATAGCCGGCATTGTGGAGCGGCAAGGAGTCGGCGCCATTGCCGATAAAGCCGAAACAGCCGGGCACGCGCTCCAGGAAGCGCGCGAAATCCTCCGACGCAGTGATCGGCGCGCAGGCGCCCGCGACATTGTCGGCGCCGAACACGGTTTCCGCGGCGCGGACGGCGGCGGCAGTGGCGGCCGGATCGTTGATCAGCGCGACGAACTCGCGGCTATAGGTCACTTCTGCGGTGCAGCCGTGCGCTGCGGCGATGCCCGCGACGATGCGGCGCATCTCGGCCTCGATCATCGCACTCACCTCGGCGCGAAAGCTACGCGCATCGCCTAGGATGCGCGCCTCGCCTGGCAGCACGTTGCGCGTGCCATCGGTCACGATCTCGGTGGCGGAGACCACGGCGATATCGGTGGGGCTCAACCGGCGCGAAACGATGGTCTGGAGCGCGAGCACCGTGGCGCAGGCGGCGACCATCACCTCACGCCCCGCCTGTGGCCGCGACGCATGGCCGCCCACGCCGCTCAGTACGATCTCGAAATTATCCTCGGCGGACATGGCGGGGCCGGCGGTGGTCTCGAACCGGCCGGCGGCGATGCCCGGCATATTGTGCAGACCGTAAATCTCGTCGAAGGGGAAGCGTTCGAGCAGACCGTCATCGAGCATGGCGAGCGCGCCACGCCCCCATTCCTCCGCAGGCTGGAAGATCAGCCGGACCACGCCGTCAAAGCCGCCATCCTCGACGAGCATCCGTGCCGCGCCGAGCAGCATCGCGCTGTGCCCGTCATGGCCGCAGGCATGCATGACGCCCTGATTGCACGAGGCATGGGGGCGATCGCCACGCTCGGTGATGCGCAGCGCGTCCATATCGGCGCGTAGCGCGACCGCACGATTGCCGCCCCCCGCCCGGAGCGTCGCGACGACACCGGTGCCGCCGACGCCCTCCACGACATCGGCGATGCCGAAGCCGCGAAGCGTTTCCGCGACGAAGGCGGCGGTGCGCCGTTCCTCGAAGCCCATTTCGGGATGCGCGTGCAGCGCGTGGCGCCAGGCGATCATGTCGCGGGCGCGGATCTCGTGCATTGGGTCGGTCATCGGTCGGGCCTCGTCGATGCAGCGGGGTTGGTGAGCGAATAGTTCAAAAACGATGAGCGATGTGCTGAATTTGGCGGGTGCATTTGCAAGTTTCGCTCGTATTGTTCCCGATCTCCGTTTGTCCCGAGCGGCAATTTTGAAACGGAAATTTTGAAAGCAATCATGGTTCCAGACTCCTTCGATCGCGCCATCCTGACCCTGTTGCAGCGGGACAATCGCATGCCGCAACGGCTGATCGCGGAGCAGGTCGGCCTGTCCGCGCCCGCGGTGCAGCGCCGGATCCAGCGGCTCGAGGCGAGCGGCGTCATCGCCGCCAATGTCGCGATCGTCGATCCCGAGGCGCTCGGCCGGCCGCTCACCATCCTGGTCGAGGTGGAAGTGGAAAGCGAGCGCGCCGACCGCATCGACGATCTCAAGCGTCGTTTCCTCGACGCGCCCGAAGTGCAGCAATGCTATTATGTCACTGGCGAAGTCGATTTCATGCTGGTCGTCACCGTACCGACCATGGCGGATTATGAGGAGATGACCCGGCGCCTGTTCTTCGCCGACGAGAATGTCCGCAAGTTCCGCACCTTCGTGACGATGGACCGGGTGAAGACGGGAATGCGCGTTCCGGTGTGAGGGTGCTTGCGCGCGCCGCGCTCATGCGATCTACCTGCGTGCCATAACGAACCGACCGGGGAGGGGCGGAGATGGCATTGATGGGGGCGGCCTCGAAACCGGGGCTGCAAAAGCGGCATATCGTGGTGCTGATGTGCGCGCTCGCGACGTTCATCTGCTATATTGACCGGGTCAACATCTCGGTCGCGATCATTCCGATGGCCGAGGATTTCGGCTGGTCCGGCACCACCAAGGGTCTGGTGCTTTCCTCCTTCTTCATCGGGTACATGGCCGCGATGATCCCGACCGGCTGGCTTGCCAACCGGGTCGGCGGGCGGTTGCTGCTGGGCGGCGCGCTCGTCGCCTGGTCGGCCTTCACTTTCCTCACCCCTATCGCGGCGTCCTTGTCCTTCGCCGCGCTGATCGCGACACGCATCCTGATGGGCGTAGGGGAAGCTGCGAGCTTTCCCGCGATCTACAATCTGCTCGCGCGCTGGATGCCGGGCCCGGAAAAGTCGCGCGCCGCCGCGATCAATCTCACCGGCATTCCGATGGGTACGATCTTCGCA
Source organism: Sphingobium sp. (assembly GCA_030148625.1). The sequence continues at coordinate 5,054 of JASBTC010000149.1, forward strand.
TTGCTCGTCACCGGCTGGCTGGTCGAGCATCATGGCTGGCAGAGTGTGTTCTATGCCTTTGGCGGGCTGGGGCTTGTCTTCGCGGTTTTCTGGTTCCGGCTGATCCATGCGCGGCCCGCGCTGCATCCAACGATCAGTGCGGAGGAACGCGCGCTGCTCGCCCCGATCGAGGCGGAAACCGGCACGGTGCGCCAGCCGATCCCCTGGCGCCTGCTGCTCTCGCACAAGGCGGTGTGGGCGCTGATCATCAATCATTTCTGCAACAACTGGACGCTCTATCTGATGCTCGCCTGGCTGCCGAGCTATTTCCGCGACGTACAGCATATGTCGGTTGCCGGATCGGGGCTGTTCGCGATCGGCCCGTGGATCAGCCAGTTCGTCATCGGCAATGCCGCCGCGGTCGTCGCCGACAAGATGATCGCGCGCGGTGCCGACGTGACCAATGTGCGCCGGCTGATGCAATGCGGCGGGCTGGTCGGCAGTGCCGGCTTCTTCCTGCTCGCGCTCACCGCGACCACCCCGGCGATGGCGCTGTTCTGCATGTGCGGCGCGCTCGGCGTCGGCGCGCTCACTTTCGCCGGTTTCGCGGTCAACCATCTCGACATCGCGCCGCGCCATGCCGATGTGCTGTGGGGGATCACCAACACCGCCGGCACATTGCCCGGCATCATCGGCGTCGCGGCGACCGGGCTGCTGCTCGACCTGACCGGCGGCTACACCGCCACCTTCATCCTCGCCGCCGGAGTCAATCTGGTCGGCGCCGCGATCTGGCTGGCCTGGGGAACCGGACGGAAGATCATCGACTGACCAGGGGGCAGACGGGCGGCAGATTAACAGACTTAATGGTATGTTTGTAAAACATGCCGGCGCGGGCTATCCCGGCTGCGACGGAGATAGCAAGCCAGA
>JASBTC010000157.1 GCA_030148625.1 Sphingobium sp.
GTCTATTTCCCCTGACAGCCCATGCGCATGTCGGACGGAGTCATGCCGAAACGGCGGCGGAACACCAAATTGAACCAGGATATGTCGCCGAAACCGGCCATCAGCGCGAGGGTGGCGATGTTGCGATCGGCAAGGCGAAGATCGGTCAGCAACCCGCACACATGATCGAGCCGTGCGTTCATGAGGTAGTCGGTCAGGCTGGTGCCTTCGTCGTAGAATAATGTCCGGATATAGGAAGTGCTCACGCCGTGGCGTTTCGAAAGCCAGTTGAGCGACAGTTCCGGCGCGTTGAGATTGGCCAATATATCCGCCTTGATCGTCTGGCGCCGCGCCGCACGGGCGCCGTTGCGCCGGGCATGTTCGCCGGCGTCGCGCGTGGCGCCGAGCATCAGCGCGACAAGATCGACGATATGGGCGGAGAAGGTCGTCTGCTCGTCGGCGGTGAGCGCCCGGCCATCGTCGAGCAGGGTCATGACGTGATTCTGCAACAGCCTGGCCGCGGGCAGCGAGGACGACAGCGTCTGCAACAGGCTGTCGCTGCTCGCCAGGCGGGGGACGATGCGGGCGCGGGGAATCGCGATGCTCAATATCGTGCTTGGCCGGTCAGCGATCGTCACGCATTTCCGCTCGCGGCGCATCACGTTGATGTCGCCCGCCTTGACCGTCCGGCCTTCGCCCAGCGCATCGATCACGCCGCCGCCCGCGGCGGCGATGCCCAGATAGAGTATGCCGGTGTCGTCGGGCGGCGTGACGATCCTGACGGGGGAAGTCTCGACTGAGGCGAGATGGATGTCGGCGACGCTCCGCAGGCACATCTCGGCGGCGATCGGCTGGCCATGCGGGAAATCGATCGAACCCTGGACATGCGCGCTATAGGCGGCCTCGACCACATCACGGCGCTGGGCGGCGGGAATGTCTCTGGTCGAGAATCGCATGAGGGACATTGGCGGCTCACGGACGATGCGGAAGCCGCATCAATATCCCGCATTCCGGTCCGCACCTATAGACGAACGACGTTACCAAATGCCCTCTTTCCGGGGCCGGAAAGAAATTTTCACTGAATATGTCGGTTTTGTGAAACGCGTTCGTCTTCCCTGTGAAGGCCCCGGGGCAATGGACCGCCGGGCCGAACACAGGGGGTTCATATGATGCGATTTGGAACTGTAATCGGCGCGGGCATGGCGATCTTCGCGTCGGCCGGCGTTTCGGCACAGACGACCGCGCCGGCGCAATCGGCTTCGGGCAGCGCGGCATCGGTCGAAGAGGAAGGTGAAGCGATCGTCGTCACCGGATCGCGTATCGACCGCGCCTTCGACGCGCCGACGCCGACCCTGCAGGTCACCGCATCCGATCTCAGCGTCGCGGCGCGGACCAACGTCGCTGCCGCGCTCAACGATCTGCCGCAGTTCCGCGCGACCACATCGCCGCAGACCACTGGCACCAACACCAGCGCGGGCCAGGCGCCGGTTGATCTGCGCGGCCTGGGCATCAGCCGCACGCTCGTGCTCGTGAACGGCCGTCGCCTGTCGAGCGACAATGATCTCAACGCCATCCCGACCGTATTGATCAAGAGCGTCGATATCGTCACCGGCGGCGCATCCGCCGCCTGGGGCTCGGGCGCGGTCGCCGGCGTCGTCAACGTCACACTCGACGGCAAGTTCACCGGCGTGAAGCTCGGCGCCCAGGCCGGCATCTCGAGCTATGGCGACGCCGCCGAGCATCGCTTCGAGGGGGCGTTCGGCACCGCATTCGCCGATGGCCGCGGCCATTTCGTGATCGGCGGCGAATATCTGAACAATGAAGGCGTCATCCCCAAGGTCAGCCGCCCCAATGTCGGCCGTTGGGCGACGATCTCCGCCGGCGGCAACAGCTTCAAGCTGTCACCCGATGTCGGTTTCTCCAACGCGGCCTATGGCGGCATCATCCTGTCGGGTGTGCTCGCGGGCAAGGGCTTCAACGCCGATGGTTCGCTGCGCCCGATCAACTATGGCGTGGTCAGCGGCACCAACATGATCGGCGGCGAAGGCCCGTCGAACGACGATCTCAGCCCGCTGGTCACCCCGCAGCGCCGCTACAGCATGGCGGCGCAAGCCAGCTTCGACCTGACCGAAAATCTGACGGTGACCGCCGAGTTCCGCCATTCGCGGATGTGGAACAACTATATCTGGTTCGGCGACCACAATCGCGGCAATCTGACGATCAAGGCCGACAACGCATTCCTGCGCCAGGACATCCGCGACGCGATGGCCGCCGCCGGACAGACCAGCTTCACCATGGGCCGGTTCAATTCCGACCTGTCCTATTCGACGATCGATTTCGAACGGAAGAACACGCAGGCGACGCTCGCGATCGACGGCAAGTCGAGCGACGGTCGCTGGCGCTATGGCGCCTATTACAGCCATGGTCAGTTCGACAACAATATCGACACGCCGGGCTTCCTGCTGACCACCCCCTATGCGCAGGCGGTGGATTCGGTCATCAGCCCGACCACCAACAAGCCGATCTGCCGGATCGCGCTGACCAACCCGAACACCAACTGCGTCCCCATCAACCTGTTCGGCCTGGGGGCGCCGTCGCAGGAGGCGATCGACTATGTGACGGGCACGCCCCGGTCGCGGTCGCGCACCAAGCTGGATACGGCGGGCTTCAGCCTGAGGGGCGAGCCGTTCGATCTGTGGGCCGGTCCGGTCTCGATCGCGGTTGGCGGCGAGTGGCGCAAGGAATCGATCAATGCGCGTGTCGGCGATCTCGACCTCGCCAAGGCCTTCCAGACCTTCAGCTTCTCGCCCTTGAAGGGCAGCTTCACCGTCAAGGAGGCCTTCGCCGAAATCCTGCTGCCGCTGGCACGCGACCTGCCCGTGCTCAACAAGCTCGAGTTCAACGGCGCGGCGCGCATTTCCGACTATAACACCACCGGTTCGATCTGGTCGTGGAAGCTGGGGCTGACCAACGAGTTCTTCCCCGGCGTGAAGGGGCGCATCACGCGCTCGCGGGATATCCGCTCGGCGAACCTGGCCGAATTGTACACCCAGTCGACGACGGGCTACAACACGCTGACCGATCCGAAGACCAACACCAGCGTCTATGTGCTGAACAATGGCGGCGGCAATCCCAATCTGCGGCCCGAAACCGCCGACACCTTCACTGCCGGCTTCGTTCTGTCGCCGCTGTCGCGCCTCAACCTGACGCTCGATTATTACGACATCCGCATCAAGGACGTGATCACGACGATCGCCGCGCAGGACCTGGTGACGCGCTGCTTCAACGGCAATCTCGACCTGTGCACCAAGGTCGAGCGCGATGCCTCGGGTACGATCGTCCGCACTGTCGCGACCTTCATCAATCTCGCCGAATATCAGACCGACGGCATCGACGCGGAGCTGAGCTATGTCCTGCCGGTCAGCGCGGGCAACCTGACCTTCCGCCTGCTCGGCACCTGGGTCAGTCGCCTCAGCACCAACGACGGCGTCAGCAAGATCGATTATGTGAAGTCGCAGGGCTATTCGTTCGGCCTGGGCGTTCCGGAATGGCGCGTGAATGCCAGCATCGCCTATCAGGACGAGACCTTCGGCGCGTTGCTGCGGGCACGCTATCTGTCGGCGGGCAATTACAACACCACCGTCAACCTCGTGAACAACCACATTCCGGCCTACACCTATTTCGATCTCCAGTTGAACGCGCGCATCCCGGTGTCGAAGGGGCCGCAGCTTGAGCTTTATGCCAACGCGACCAACCTGTTCGACAAGGATCCGCCGGTCAGCGCGCTCTACTCGCCCTATTACGATGTGGTCGGGCGCTACATCACCGTGGGCGCACGCGTCCGCTTCTGACCGTCAGTTCGCTGACGATCTCGCCGCCGGCCGGTTCCCTTGCCGCGCCGGCGGCACCCAGTTCAGGGAGACGATCATGACCGTCCGTCGCTTCATCGCCATTGCCCTGCTGACCTCCGCCACACCCGCCCTGGCGGATGTGCCGAAGCCCGCTGCGATCGTGACCGATGGACCGCCGCCGGTGGCGGATGCGCTCGCCAGCGAAACACGGCCTTATCTCGAAGCCCGCAAGGCGGTGTTCCAGGGCTGGAACCCGGTTGACCGGTCGATGCTGGTCAAGACGCGCTTCGGCGGTACCGATCAGTTGCATAGCGTCGCGGCACCGTCGGCGATGCGTCGCCAGATCAGCTTCGAGCAGGAGCCGGTGCTGGCGGGCTTCCGCGCGCCGGGCGGGGACGGCGCTCTGGTGATCCAGAAGGATGTCGGCGGCGGCGAATTCTATCAGCTTTATCGTCTCGAAAATGGCCGGCCGGTGCTGCTGACCGACGGCAAGAGCCGCAACTGGTTCGGCGCGTGGAGCCCAGACGGGCGGCGGATCGGCTATATTTCCACGCGGCGCAACGGCGCCGACACCGATCTGTACGTCATGGATCCGCGCGATCCGAAGACCGACCGGCTGGTCGCGCAGGTCGAAGGTGGCGGCTGGAGCATCACCGACTTCTCGGCGGACGGAAAAACCGCGCTCGTCCTCAATCGCAAGTCGGTCAGCAACGCGATCGTCCATGAGCTCGATATCGCCAGCGGCAAGCTGACCGCGATCGCGGGGGACAAGGCGCCGGCATCCTATGTCGATCCGCGCTACGGCCCTGACGGCCGGATCTGGGTCGCGTCCAGCGTCGCGTCGGACTTCATCCAGCTCGGCACGCTCGACCGCAAGGGCCGCTTCACGACGGTGTCCAAAGAACCGAAATGGGACGTCAGCGATTATGCGATCGCGCCCGACGGCAGCTTCATCGCCTATGCGATCAACGAAGCCGGTGTCAGTCGCCTGCGCGTCATGGATGTCGCGACCGGCAACACCCGTCCGGTGACCGGACTGCCCGCCGGCGTGATCCCTTACGCGATCGGTTCCGCGATCGAGATCGCCCCTTGGGGCGCGATCGGGCTCAGCATCTCGTCGGCGCGCGTCGCCGGCGACGCCTTCTCGGTCGATCCCAAGACGCTGGCGGTCACGCGCTGGACCGAAAGCGAGACCGGCGGGCTCGACGCCGCGCGCAACATCGAACCCGAGCTCGTCCAGGTGAAGAGTTTCGATGGGGAGATGGTCTCGGGCTTCCTCTATCGTCCCGATCCCAGGCGTTTCCCGGGCAAGCGGCCGATGATCATGGATATCCATGGCGGGCCCGAAGGCCAGGTGCGGCCCGATTATCGCGGCTCCGACAATTATCTGCTCAATGAACTCGGCATCGCCTTGTTCTTCCCCAATGTCCGCGGCTCGACGGGCTTCGGCAAGCGCTTCGTCAATCTCGACAACGGCCCGGATCTGCGCGAGAATTCGGTGAAGGATATTGGTGCGATCCTCGATGCGCTGGGCCGGGACGGCACGCTCGACGCCGGCCGCTTCGCGATCTCCGGCATGTCCTATGGCGGCTATATGTGCTATGCCTCCGCCGTCCATTACGGCGCGCGGATCAGAAGCGCGAGCTGCTATGTCGGCATCTCCAACTTCGTGACCTTCCTCGAAAGCACGCAATCCTATCGCCGCGACCTGCGCCGCGCCGAATATGGCGACGAGCGTGACCCGAAGCAGCGCGCCAAGCTGATCGCGATCTCACCGTTGACCAGCGTCGACAAGATCGACATCCCGATCCTGATCGCGACCGGCGGCAACGATCCGCGCGTGCCCGCGTCGGAAGCCGAGCAGATCATCAAGGCGATCCGCGCCAGGAACGGCACCGCCTGGCATCTGCTCGCCCAGAATGAAGGGCATGGTTTCCACAAGAAGGAGAATGAGGACTATTATTTCTGGACCGCCGTCCAGTTCTGGAAACGGACTTTGCTCGGCGACGCCGCGAAATGACTCTCATCCGCGCGTTCGCGATCGTTGCGGCCACCCTGTCGTTCGGGGCGCCGCTGCATGCGGCGCGTGGCAAGCCCGTCTCGGTGACGGTCGATCATCATGTCCATGTCCGGTCGCCGGCGATCCAGGCGATCATGCCCGCTTATTGCGCGAGCGCCGGCAAATCGAGTTTTTGCGACGCCGCGCTCGCCGGCTCGCCGAGCGTGACGGACCTGCTGCAAGACATGGACGCGGCGGGCATTCGTCGCGCACGGCTGATGTCGACCGCCTATATGGCGGAAAGCCCGATCATGGCGACGCCCCTGGCCGACCATGTCGAGATCGTGCGCGCCGCGAACGATTTCACGGTCGCGCTGGCGCGTGCCCGGCCGGATCGGTTCGAAGCCTATATCGCGGTCAATCCGGTGACGCCGACCGCGCTGCCGGAAATTGCGCGCTGGCGTGGCGACCCCCATGTCGCCGGCCTCAAGCTGCACCTCGCCAATTCGCGTTTCGACTATCACAAGGCCGATCATGTGAAGGCGTTGGCGGACGTGTTTCGCGCCGCCGCATCCGCGCATTTGCGGATCATGGCCCATATCCGCCAGGGTGCGACCGGTTATGGCGCGGACGAGGCCCGGATCTTCCTGAACGAGATCCTTCCCGCCGCGCGCGGCACGACCGTGCAACTCGCCCATATCGCCGGCTGGGGCAACATCGACACCCCGACGCTCGATGCCCTCGGCGTTTTCGCCGATGCCTGCGAGCGGGATCGCAAGCTGTGCTCCAATCTCTATTTCGATCTGGCGGCGATCGATCCCGCCATCGCTTCGGACGATCAGAAGACGGCGCTCGTTCGCCTGATGCGCAGGATCGGCCTCAGCCATTTCGTGCCCGCGTCCGACTGGCCGGTGACGCGCGACCTGGCCGCCTATTATGCCGCGCTCGCCACGCTGCCGCTGACCTCCGCCGAATGGAAGCGGATCGCACATAATGTCGGACGCTGAACGGCCATTGCGACCGGTTCAAGCGAATTATGTCGGATTTGATCGATCGCATCGTCTAGGCCATGTGCGAGGAGCACGATGAATCACTTGAGCGAGATGTTGCGGCATGTCCGAGCCACACTGCGCCGCCGCGGCGTCGCGGATCAGGATGCCGACGATCTGGTGCAGGAAGCCTTTCTGAAAGTGGAGCGCTACGAACAGAAGCATGCCGTGCGCTCGCAGGAAGCCATGATGGTCAAGGTTGCGGTCAATCTGTCGATCGACGAGGGACGCCGCGAACGCCGGGCGCCATTCTCGACCGGCAATGTCTTTTCGATCGCCGACGCGGCGCCCGATCCGGAACAGATATTGCAATCCCAGGCACGGCTGAAGCATGCCGCCGCCGGCCTGGAGAGATTGCCCGAACGCACGCGCCGCATCCTGCTTCGTCGCAGGCTCGATGGCGCAAGCTATGCTGTGATCGCCAATGAAGAAGGGATGTCAGTCCCCGCTGTGGAAAAGCAGGTCGCCCGAGCGACCCTGGAGATGATGAACTGGATGGAGACATGGTGATCCGCTCGAAGGAGGAGCGCGCCCGGTTGAATGCCGAGGCCTCGGCATGGCTCGCCCGGCTTCATGGCCCGCGCGGCGCCGATGCCGAAGTGCCGCTGCAGGACTGGCTGAGGTGCGATCCCGCGCATCAGGAGGCGTTCGAACGCGCCACCGAATTGTGGGAATTGCTGCCCGGCGCCGCCGCCATCGCCACACAGGAAGTGCGCGCGCCGAGACGCTTCATGCCGCTGGCGATCGCCGCATCGCTCCTGGCGGTCGTCGTCACCGGTGCGATGACGGTCTATCTCAGCCAGGCACCGGCCTTCGATACCGGCGCCGGCGAGCAGCGCAGCACGACGCTGGATGACGGCAGCCGGATCGCGCTCAACACCGACAGTCACGTGACGGTGAAATTCGACCGCGATCAGCGACAGGTTTCGCTCGATCGCGGCGAGGCGATGTTCGAAGTGGCGCATGACGCGGCAAGACCGTTCGTCGTGATGGCCGGCGACGAGCGGATCAGGGCGATCGGCACCAGCTTCGTCGTCCGGCGCGACGGCGATCGTGTGCGCGTCACATTGCTGCGCGGCAAGGTCGAGGTGACCAGAGCCGGCGAGCGCCCACAATTGCTGGCGATCCTGGCGCCGGGCGAGCGCGTGTCGGCGGCCCCGCAGGTGGCGCCGGTGCTCGACCGGCCCGCGCTCGATGCGGTCACGGCCTGGCGCCGCGGCGAGATATTGTTCCGCGATACGCCCCTGTCCGAAGCCGTGGCGGAGGTGAACCGCTATGGCCAGGACCGGGTGGTGGTGAACGACGCCCGTCTTGGGGCGCTTCCCATTTCGGGCGTATTCGCGACCGACGATTCGGCGGAATTCGCGGCCGCCGTCGCGCAGCTCCATGGGTTGCGGGTGCGGCGAGAGGGCGAGACATTGCTTTTGACGCTGTGAGACCGATCCGGCACTTCGCTGGTCCGTCGCAGGGTGTCGCCGAGCGGATCGGCCAAGGCTAATTGACGGAACGATCCAGGGAGTCGGGGGACGGCGCATGATACGAGGGGGCATTTCGATATGGCTGCCTGCGCTCGTCTGCCTTACGGCCACCGCTGCCGCGGCGGAGACCGCCCCGACATTCCGTTTTTCGCTGCCGCGTCAGCCATTGCCCCGGTCACTAGAAGCGGTTGGCAGCGTCACGCGTTCCAACGTCATCTTCACGCCCGCCGCCGCGAAGGGCCGCGTCGCGCCGGCGCTCAAGGGCAGCTATAGCGTTTCCGAGGCGTTGCGCCGTCTCCTGCACGGATCGGGCCTCGGCTTCAGCGTCACAGCCGGTGGTTCCTATGTCATCTCCAGCCGGTCCGGCGAGCGGCTGGCGGATGATACGACATCGTCGACGGCCGTGGTGGAGGAGGGCGCACCGATCATCGTGACCGGCTCGCGTATCGACACGCCGGGCTTCGAGGCGCCGACCCCGACCCTGCATATGACCAGGGAAAGCCTCGACATCGGCGCGCGGCCGAATGTTGCGGCCGCCCTGAACGACCTGCCGCAGTTTCGCGGGACGATTTCGCCGCAGACGACGGGTACCAATACGAGCGCCGGCCAGGCGCCGGCGGATCTGCGCGGCCTGGGGATCAACCGCACATTGGTGCTGCTCGATGGACGGCGTTTCTCAAGCGAGAATGATCTCAACACCGTGCCGACGGTGCTGATCAAGTCGGTTGACATCGTCACTGGCGGGGCATCGGCCGCCTGGGGATCCGGGGCGGTCGCCGGTGTGGTCAATATCGTGCTCGATGACGATTTCAGCGGATTGAAGCTGGGTGCACAGGCGGGAATATCATCGCGCAACGATGCTGCGGAGCATCGTTTCGAAGGGGCGTTCGGCGCGGCATTTGCCGGTGGTCGCGGCCATGTGACGATCGGTGCCGAATATCTCGACAATCAGGGCGTCATTCCCAAAGTGTCGCGCCCGACGGTGGGGCGCTGGTCCACCGTGTCGGTCGGGGACGGCAATTTTATGCTCTCGCCGGATGTGGGGTTCGCGAATGCGGCGCATGGCGGGCTGATCCTGAGCGGCGTCCTTGCCGGCAAGGCGTTCAATCCCGACGGATCGCTGCGCGACTTCGACTATGGCACGGTCATCGGCAACGATATGATCGGCGGCGAAGGCCCATCGAACGACGATCTGAGTCCGCTCGTCACCCCGCAGCGCCGATACAGCGCGCTTAGCCGGATCAGTTTCGCGCCCGGTGCCGGTCTCAGGATCACGGGCGAACTGCGCCATTCGCGCATGTGGAACGACTATATCTGGTTCGGCGATCACAATCGCGGCAACATCACCATCACCAGCGACAATGTTTTTCTGTCGCCGGCCATCAGCGAACAATTGCTCGCGGCCGGACAGTCCAGCTTCCGGATGGGGCGATTCAATTCCGACTTCCCCTTTCCGCGCATCGATTTCCAGCGCGTGACGACACAGGGGACGATCGCGCTGGACGGGACGATCGGCGCCCGCTGGCGCTGGAGCGGTTATTACAGCCATGGCGAGTATCGCAACGATCTCGACACGCCCGGTTTCGTCATCGGGGCCAATTTCAACCAGGCCATCGATGCCGTGCGCGATCCGGCGACCGGTCAGCCGATCTGCAGGATCAAGCTGACGGATCCGTCGAGCGCATGCGTGCCGCTCAACCTGTTCGGCGAAGGCGCGCCGTCGCCCGAAGCCTTGGCCTATGTCATCGGCGCGCCAAGCCAGCGTGCCAAGACCAGGCTGGATGTCGGCGGGGTCAGCTTGCGGGGGGAGCCCGTCATGCTGCCCGCCGGGCCGGTCTCGATCGCCATGGGTATCGAGGCGCGCCGTGAAGCGATCCGGCAGACGGTGGGCGCGCTCGATCTGATCAAGGCGTTCCGCACCTTCAACTTCACGCCGATGTCAGGCAGTTTCACGGTCAAGGAGGCGTTTGGCGAAATCCTTGTCCCGCTGGTGCGGGATCGTCCGCTGCTGCGGAAATTCGAGGTCAACGCGGCGGTTCGACTGTCGGACTATGACACCACCGGTTCGATCTGGTCGTGGAAGCTGGGTGCGACCAACGAATTCTTCCCGGGGTTTCGCGCGCGCTTTACGCGCTCCCGCGATATCCGGTCGGCCAATCTCTCCGAACTCTACATGCAGCTTTCGACGGGCTATAATACGATCATCGATCCGGTGAAGAATATGAGCGTCTATGTGCTCAGCCACAGCGGCGGCAATCCGGGCTTGCAGCCCGAAACCGCTGACAGCCTTACCGCCGGGTTTCACTATGCGCCGCCCGCGATCCGCGGTTTCAACCTATCGCTCGATTATTACAGGATCCGCATCGACGACGTGATCACGACGATCCCGGCGCAGGATCTGGTCGTCCGCTGCTTCAACGGCAATCAGGCGCTGTGCGCGCATGTCGAGCGTGACGCCGACGGCAATATCACGCGCACCATATCCACGTTCCTGAACCTTGCCGAATACCGGACCGACGGGATCGACGTCGAGCTTTCGCAGCGCCTGCCGCTCGATACCGTCTCAGATCTGCCCGGCACGATCACGTTCCGCCTTCTGGCCAGCTGGGTTCACAGTCTGACCACCAATGATGGCGTCAGCAGGATCGACTATGCCGGATCGCAGGGGAACTCATTCAGTTTCGGCGTCCCCAGATGGCGGGTCAATGCCAGCATCGGCTATGACAGCGAACATTTCGCGGCGCTGGTGCGTGCGCGCCATATTTCCGCGGGCAATTACAATTCGACGGTGCGGCTGCTCAACAACCACATCCCGGCCTATACCTATGTCGATCTGCTCGCACGGGCACGCGTCGCGACGGGTTCGCAGACGATGGAGGTCTATGCCAACGTCACCAATCTCTTCGACCGGCAGGCCCCCGGCGGCTCGCTTTATTCGCCCTTCTACGATGTCGTCGGCCGCTATTTTACCGTCGGCGCCAAGCTCGGTTTCTAAGGTACCCCCTCTTTCGTCATTCCCGCGCACACGGGAATGACGAGATGAGTTAATCTGCCTGGATCAGGCTTTAATGCAGATGCTTGAGCTTGTCGGGATTGCGCATCACGTAGATCGCGGTGATCTTGCCGTCCTCGATATCGAGCGCGGTGGTCTGGAGTTCGCCGTCGGCCTCGCGCGTGACGAAGCCGGGCAGGCCGTTGATGAGGCCGGCATGGACGAGTTCCGATCCATATTTGCGGAACAGCACGGCCAGCGCCTTGTGCAGCGTCATCACCTGGCCATAGCCGATCGCCGGTCGCACCGCCGCGGGGCGTTTGCCGCCGCCGTCCGAATGGACGCTGACGTCCGCCGCCAGCATCGCGCCGAGCGCGGTCATATCGCCGCTGCGTGACGCCGCGAAAAAGGCGTTGGCAAGATCGAGGCCGCGCTGTTTCTCGACCTTGAAGCGCGGCCGGGCTTCGCGGACATGGGCGCGGGCGCGGTTGGCCAATTGGCGGCAGGCGGCCGGATCGCGCTGGATCGTCTTCGCCACTTCGTCGAAGCCCAGGCCGAACACGTCGTGCAGCAGGAACGCCGCCCGCTCGAGCGGGGAGAGGCGTTCAAGCGCGAGCATCAGCGGCAGGGTGACGTCGTCCTCCTCCTCTTCGTCAACGATCGGGTCGGGAAGCCAGGGGCCGATATAGGTTTCGCGCTGATGCCGCGCCGACTTGATCTGATCGAGGCACAGCCGCGTCACCACCCGGCGCAGGAACGCCTCGGGCTCGCGCACCTCGGTGCGGTCGGCGCCCATCCAGCGGATGAAGGCGTCCTGCACCACATCCTCGGCATCGGCGACCGAGCCGAGCATGCGATAGGCGACGCGGGTGAGCCGGGGACGCAGCGGATCGAAACTCTCCGCCGCGTCCTCCATTGCCGCATCGGGCATCAGGCGGCCGCCTTGGCCGGTGCCATGTCCAGCCACAGGCCGAAGCCCACCGCGAGGCGGTTCCAGCCGTTGATCACGTTGATCAGCAGCGTGAGCTGCACCTGCTCCTCCTCGCTGAACTGCCCGGCAAACTGCGCGTAGAGCGCGTCCGGCGCCCGCGCGGTTGCGACCAAGGTCAGCGCATCGGTCCAGGCCAGCGCGGCGCGCTCGCGATCGGTATAGACCGGCGCCTCGTGCCAGGC
>JASBTC010000162.1 GCA_030148625.1 Sphingobium sp.
CCGTCGATGATCGCCTTGCTGAGGCGATCGCCCGACATATCCATGATGATGTCGTGAAAGCGCAGATCCTCGACCACATAGGCCGAAGGCATCGTCACCAGCGTTTCGAGCTTGTCGATCTGGGCCGCGAGTTCTGCGACGGCTTCGGGCGTGGCGTTCGCCGCCGCCTTCGCCGCCATGGCCGATTCGAGCAGCGTGCGGATCTCGGACAGATTGTCGAGATAGCGCAGCCCCTCCTCGCCCTGGAACAGCGCGGAGAGGATCATCGGATCGAGCATGTTCCACGCGCGGCTGCCGCGCACGATCGTGCCGCGCCCCTGTTGCGAGACGACCAGCCCCTTCTCGGTCAGCGCCGTCGTCGCCTCGCGCACCACGGTGCGGCTGACATCGTACATCTCGCACAGCATGTTTTCGGGCGGCAGCGCGGTGCCGACCGGATAGGTGCCCATGACGATCGCATTGACCAGATCCTCGACCACCGCAGTCGACAGGCGCGGGCGCCGGCGGACCCGCTGATGCGCGGCCGTTGCTTCGCTGTTCATTCGCCTGTCTCGCTCACCCGGTTCGCTTCCCAATCACTCTTGTACGCCCTCGTACAGAAAGGGTGAAGCCGGAAAGCCCGATCCGTCAAGGGCTTGCAGTTCCGCGGGGTTGCGGTTTGCGGGGGCTTGCGGATTTAGAAAGATAATACATACTATGTTTCGACAGCGGGCGGAAGCAATGCCCGGCATAGGGGCCTCACCACGCATGAAGATCACCGGATATCGCAGCCTGACTACGACCCACGACTGGGGTCGGCCGGTGGGCGACGTGAACGGGGTGGTCGAGAGCGGCGTCACCGAAGTGCCGATCCTGTTGCTGGAGACTGATGGCGGATTGACCGGCATCGGGCTCGGCCAGCATGTCGATATCGCCCGCGTCTTTCCCGCTGTGGAAGGGCAGGATCCGCGCGCCGTGACCGCGCTTTACGATTCGATGCTGGCGCATGTGTTCAAGAGCGGCCACGCCGGCGCGACCTATGGCGCGATCGCCGCGATCGACATGGCGCTGTGGGATCTCAAGGCCAAGATGGCGGACGAACCGCTGTGGCGCACGCTCGGCGCGCTCGACCGGTTCGTACCCGGCTACGCTTCGGGCCTGTGCTACGGCCTGCCCGACGATGCGTTCGCCGCGCATTATCGCGACTGGGCCTCGCGCGGCTTTTCCTCAGCCAAGATCAAGGGCGGCCGCGACACCGCCCGCGACATCGGCCGGCTGCTGACGGCGCGCGATATCCTGTCGGTCAATACCAGCCGCCCCGCGATGATGCTCGACGTCAACGAGGCCTGGAACGTCAAGCAGGCGGTGCGTCATCTCGCCGAGATCGAGGCGCAACTCGACCTCACCTGGGTCGAGGAGCCGGTGCGCCGCTGGGACGCCGAAGGCCATGCCCGCATCTCGCGCGCCTGCCGCGCCGCGGTGGCGACGGGCGAGAATCTGACCGGGCTCGATCAGTTCACGCCGCTGTTCGATGCACGGGCGGTGGACGTCGTCCAGACCGGCAGCGTCTGGGGCATCACCCATTTCCTGCGCGTCGCCACCGCCGCGCATGCGCGCAACCTGCCCGTCTCTCCGGTCGGCTACAATGCCAACCCGGTGGCGCATGCCGCCGCGGCGATGCCCAACATGATCGGGATCGAAGTACAGGACTGGAACGCGCCCAGGGGCCTGAAAGTGGACCAGGTCGTGACCGATGGCGGCATCCGCCTGGGCGATGCGCCAGGCCTGGGAATTGAGATCGACGAGGCAGCGCTTGCCAATGGCGCCGCACCCGGCTGGAACAGCAGCGGCGGACCGCATCGCCGCCCGCGCCACGCGGGACTGCGGCTCGTGCCCGATGGGCCGCAAGCGGCCGAGTAAGACCAGACGGAAGCAGAAGAAGCGATCACCGGAGAGACCATGGCCAGCGCCGCCGACACCAACCCCGCATACGTGCTCGGGCCGCAGCGGACGAAGCTGCAGCTGTCGCTGATGGTCAATTTCTTCCTGCTGATGGCGCTCTACAGCGGCGTGATGGGCGTGCTGCTGCCCAATCAGATCGCCGAGTTCGACGAGGCGTCGAAGGTCGGCAACCTCGCCCTGATGTTCGGAATCACCTCGGTCTTCTCGACGTTGACCACCCCGATCGCGGGCGCGCTTTCCGACCGCACGCGCAGCCGCTGGGGCCGCCGTTCGCCCTGGATCGCGATCGGATCGCTGATCGGGTCGGCAGCGCTGTTCGGCGTTTCGTGGATGACCAGCTTCTGGTCGCTGATGGTGCTGTGGGTGATGGCGGCGGTCGCCTACAATTCGATGCAGCCGGCGATGACGACGCTGATCGCCGACCGTTTCGCGCCGGAAAACCGCGGCGCCGTGAGCGGTATCGTCGGTGCGGGCATGACCGCGGGACTGACCGCGGGCACCGTCGTTGCGGGCTACCTCGCGGGCGAACGCGTGCTCGCCTATGGCTTGTTCGCGGGCGCTATCGCCGCCTCGTGTCTCGCTTTCGTCGCGATCAATCGCGAGCCGCGGAGCGACCATCTACCTCACCGGCCGGTGCACTGGCGGGAGTTTCTGAAGGGTTTCTGGATCAATCCGCGCGAGCACCCCGATTTCGCCTGGGCGTTCGCCAGCCGCTTCTTCATTTATATGGGATATCAGGCGGTCGCCGCGTATCTGCTCTATATCCTTCGCGACTATATCGGCCTCGGCAACGAGGCGTCGAACGTCGCCATCGCCAATATGGCGGTCGTCACGCTGATCTGCCTCGTCGCCTCCTCGCTCATCTCGGGCTGGCTTTCGGACAGATACCAGGCGCGGAAACCCTTCGTGATCCTGGGCAGCCGGATCATGGGCTGCGCGATGGTCGCGCCGCTCGCAGCGCCGAGCATGCAGGGCATGTGGGCCTATGCCGCGATCATCGGGGTCGGATACGGCATGTTCATGTCGATCGACATGGCGCTGATGACCCAGGTGCTGCCCAAGAGCGCACTCGGCGACGAGGGCAAGGACCTGGGCATCCTGACCACCGCGGTGAACATTCCCCAGATCATCAGCCCGTTGATGGCGGCAGGACTGCTGTACCTGTTCGCCAACGACTACCGCGCGATCTTCTGGGTGGCGGTGGTCTTCGTGTTCGGCTCGGCATTGTGCGTGCTGCCGATCCGTGGAGTGCGCTGAGCGCCAATTTATAATACGTATTATGATAATTTGACATACGGATTGGCTTGAGTCATTCTCGCGTCAAACAAGGATCTCCAAGGAGGGGAAGATGAAGTTTCGCCGTGCCCTGTTGCTGTGTGCTGTCGCCGGAGGCGCTCTGACGCTGGCCCAGCCCGCCTTTGCGCAGGACGCGCCGGCGGCCGAGGAAGCCGCACCAGCGGAAGAGGAAATCCTGGTCACCGGCATCCGCGCTTCCGAGCGCGCAGCGATCGACATCAAGCGCAACGCGGTCGCCGTGGTCGATTCGATCGTCGCCGAGGATCTGGGCAAGCTGCCCGACCAGAACGTCGCCGAGTCGCTCCAGCGCGTCGCCGGCGTCACGATCGAGCGCAATCGCGGCGAGGGCCGCTACGTCACCGTCCGCGGCTTCGGCCCCAAGTTCAATGCCGTCACCGTCAACGGCCGTACGCTGGCGACCGACAATAACGGCCGCGAATTCTCGTTCGACGTGATCCCGTCGGAGATCATCTCGGGCGCGGATGTGTACAAATCGCCCCAGGCGAACCTCAACGGATCGTCGATCGGCGCGACGATCAACGTCAAGACGCTGCGTCCGCTCGACCAGAAGACGGGCTTCAAGTTCGCCGGCGCCGCGACCGGCATGTGGTCGGAGATCGCCGACAGCTGGAACCCCGAATTCTCGGGCGTGGCGAGCTGGAAGAACGATGCCGGCACCTTCGGCGTCGCACTGGCCGGCGTCTGGGCCAAGCAGGACAACCGGATCGACGAGTTCACCATCGGTGCGGGCCATGTCCGCCGCTCGTCGACCGACAGCTACTATACCGCCGGCGGCGTCGCCGGCGCGCGCGTCGGGCCGGGTGTCACGCCCTTCTCCGGCGTCTCGATGCCGTCCAACCTGTCGCCCTTCTTCTTCGAGCGCGAAATGACCCGCTGGGGCTTCAACGCCGCGGTGCAGATGCGCCCGAGCGACAAGCTGACCGTAACGATCGACGCACTGGTATCGAAGGCCCGTTTCATCGAACAGCAGACCGGTCTCGCCTACGATTTCTCGGGCGGCACCCTGGTCGAGCAGGTGGTAAAGGGCGGCAGCATCGTCAACGGCGTCCAGACCGGCGGCGAAGCGGTGTACCAGCGCTATGTCGGCGGCTTCGTCGACCAGATCATCCAGTATGACGACCGCAACGTGACGACGAGCCAGTTCGGCATCAATGTCGACTGGCGCCCGACCGACGACCTCAAGGTCGGGCTCGACATGTCGCTGTCGGACGCGCGCAAGCGCGGGCACGCCAACAACCTGTTCACCACCATTCGCCGCAAGAATATCGATCACTGGTTCGACCGCCGCAGCGGCAGCCCGATCTACGACTACGGCTTCACCAGCCCCAACTATGCCAACGCGGCGACCAACCCGCAGGGCGTGACCGCGCACTATTATATCTGGGGCGGCGGATCGGACGGCGACGACGAGATCGAGGAGTACAAGGCCGACGTCGAATGGAAACCGGGCGGCGGCAATCTGACGCTGACCGCCGGCGTGATGGCATCGAGCCGGATCAAGTCGATCGACGGCTATGAAACGCCGTTCGATCAGCAATGCCGCTATTGCGGATCCGATCGCGTGCTTCCCGCTTCGCTGTTCGAATCAACCGGCCGCAACTTCTTTGCCAGCCATGACGGCAACATCCTGCGCGACTGGCTGATCTACGATCCGCATGCGCTGGTCCGCCAGGTCGACCAGTTCGCCTCCCAGGACGGCCTCGTCTTCGACCCCGCCGTCCGCTCGGCCACGGCTTCCTCTGTGATCGACGAGAAGGTGAAGTCGGCCTATCTGATGGGCTCGCTCGATACCGAAGTCGCGGGCATGCCGCTCGTGATCAACCTCGGCCTGCGCTACGAGAATACCGACTACACCTCCTCCGGTGCGTCGCGCACGATCGTCAGCGCCCGCCCGCGGCTAGATGCGAACGGCAACCCGACCGGTCAGAACGACATCATCCTGACCCCCACGGCCGTTCCGGTGAACTTCCGCGGCAAATATGACGACTGGCTCCCGTCGCTCAACATGCGGCTTTCGGTCACGGACGATCTCATCCTCCGCTTCGCCGCATCCAAGGTGATGACGCGCCCGACGCTGACCGACCTGTCCCCGCGCATGTCGATCCAGACCAATCCGGGCAACGAGACGATCCGTCGCGGCAACCCCGACTTGCAGCCGTTCCGCGCGGATCAGGTCGAGCTCGGTGCCGAATGGTATTTCGCTCGGGACTCGCTGATCAACGTTGCCGCCTTCTACAAGAAGATCGGCTCGTTCGTGACCACCGTCACGACCGACGAGATCGTCGATCAGATCAAGTTCCGCGTCACCGTGCCTGCCAATGGCAAGGGCGCAACCGTGAAGGGCTTCGAGGTCGGCTACCGCCAGTCGTTCGGCAACTGGCTGCCCGCACCATTCGATGGCTTCGGCGTCCAGACCAGCTTCAACTACACCGAGTCCGACGCGCAATATCCCAGCATCGTCGCAGGCCGGAGCTACAGCCTGGAAGGTCTTTCGGAATATTCGTACAGCCTTGTCGGCTTCTACGAGAAATATGGCGTCCAGGCCCGTGTCGCGTACACCTATCGCGACGACTTCCTCCAGACCGCGATCGGCCGCAATTCGGAACAGGAATATTTCAAGGGCTACGGCCAGCTCGATGTGAGCCTGGCCTATGACGTCACGTCGAACTTCACCATTTTTGCCGACGCCGTGAATCTGAACAATGCCAAGGAGTTCCTCTACTCGATGAGCGAGGACCGCACCAAGGAGTACCGTACCACGGGCCGCCGCGTCTCGGCGGGTGTCCGGGTCCGCTTCTGACAGCCGCCTGCCACCCCTCCCCGGCGCGGCTAAGGGGCGCTTCGTCACGGCCGTCTGGCCATGACGGAGCGCCCCGCTTCATTCGAGGCCGGTACGCGGAACAAATCGCGGATGGAAAAGCGCAGCGCTTCGCCGCATACAGGGAGATCGGCCACGTGCCGCGCTCCTGAAACGGACGGCGCGCGCGAACCGGCAAGGGGAGCAGGAACGGGTGTTACGGGTGAACGAACAGAAGGGCAGCGAGAAGGACGAACCCCGTTTCGGCCGGTTCGCACGCAACATCCGTTCCAGCCACGATCAGGTGGCGCAGGCTCTGGGTAACGAGATCCTTTCCGGCGTCATCGCGCCGGGTGCCAAGCTGCCGCAGGAGGCGGAAATCCTCGCGCGGTTCGGGATTTCGCGCACGGTGTTGCGCGAAGTCTTCAAGACGCTGACCGCGAAGGGGCTGATCGTGTCCAAGACGCGCGTCGGCACCACGGTGCTCGACAGTTCGCACTGGAATTACTTCGATGCCGACATCCTGGCGTGGAAGGTGAGCCAGGGTTTCGACATGGCGTTCCTGCGCGACCTGGCCGAGATCCGCGTCGCGATCGAATCCGCCGCCGCCCGTGCTGCGGCCGAGCGCCGCACCGACGAGGACCTGGCCGAGATGCGCCGTCACCTCGCGGGGATGCGCGACGCGACCGACAGCGCGCGCGATTTCGCCGAGGCCGACCTCCAGTTCCACAAGGCGATCGGGCGCGCATCGGACAATGCGCTGATGCGATCGCTCTCGGCGGTGATCGAGACCGCGCTGATGGCGTCGTTCCGGATGAGCTCGCCGGTCAACGAGGCCGAAGAACACCAGACCAGCGTCCGCGGCCACGCCCAGATCGTCGACGCGATCGAAGCCGGCGATGGCGAACGCGCCGCGCGCGCCATGCGCGATATCATCGGCCACGGCGTGTCGCGGATCGAGAAGAGCACGGCCAAGCGCCGCAAATAGAGGTTTCGAAGGGCTTCCAGGACCAACCCCTCCACCGTCACCCCGGCCCTGTGCCGAGGTCCACGGCTTCCCGACCAATTCGCTCGAGCCTCCCGTCCTGCACTCGCCTCCCGCTGGACCCGGGCACAAGGCGGGGGTGACGGCCGGCCAGGCCGCGGACTGATAAAAGCGGCCTTTCCCGAAGCGACCCCGTTGGGGACGTTCATCTTGATTCAGTCAATGATCCGCAGCCGCCGCCGTCAGCTGCGAATCCTGTTTCCTGGAGGTGATATTCGGCCTGTCGATCAGGCTTTCGACCTATATGCCAATTGCAACTCTAGCCGCTTCAGTTCGCGCAGCAATCGGTTGCTCTCCATACGCGGCATCAACGCCATCTTGAACATGGCTGCGAAGATCAACAGGATTGCGGCTGGCAGGCCCCAGCGAAGCTGCGTTACCGGGTCAGTCGCTTCGAAGAAATGCCATGCCGCCCAGACGCCTGCGATGAACATGGCGGCCTGCCAGATCATCATCACTATGCTCATCCAGCCAGCTGGGCCCCTGAACACGCTGAAGGCCTGACTGAAGAAACCCGGCTCGTCGAGGGCCCGCAGCAATTCGCGCTCCTCGGCGTCCAGCGCTTCGTCAATCAGCTCGTCCATGTCACGCATCATTCGTCTCCTCCAAGCACAACGCGAAGCTTGCGCCGTGCGTGCATCAGGCGGGTCTTCACCGTGCCCGCCGGCACGTCGAGAGCGACCGCCACCTCGGCGATGCTCAGTTCCTCGAAATGGAACAGCGCAATGGCTGCCCTTTGATCCATAGGAAGCGCCTGGATCGCCGCGCGGAGCATGTTGGAATCGTGGCCGTTCTCCATGTTCTGCATGGCAACCTCAGGCTGCGCCCCGATCTCGTCGGACAGCCTCCGGCGGCGGACGATATCCTCGATCTGCCGGGCGCAGACCCGTGACACGATGCGATACGCCCAGGCCGGGAAAGCGCGCTCATCCTGTAGCCTGTTCAAGCCTCGCACGATTTCGATCCAGCCGAGCTGAGCGGCGTCGCGGGCGGTGTCGGCGTCTCCGCATAGTCGCCAAGCGTGAGCTATCAGTTTCTTCTGCCAGCGGCGGGCGAGAAGGTTGAATGCCTTGGCATCCCCGGCGCGGGCCGAGATCACCAGATACTCGTCTAGAATTCGGGCCGTCGTCCGGTCCATCCTTCATCCCCCTCGCTTCAGGAGATAGGTGCGCCGGAACGGTCGGACGGTTCAATCACCGTGTCGATTTTCTGCGTTTTGAAGTGGCGCGAAATGTCCGCTTCCCACCCCGTTTCGGACATTCGGCCCTCGTGCCGAAAGGGGCCGTTTACGGGTCCACGACCTGACAGGCCGAACAGGGAAACCCGAATATCGGCCCGCCGGCCTTCGATCGGTTGCGCCCCGATTACAATAGTACTATTATATTTTCAATTCTTCGCGAATCCGAAGGGATTCGAAAGGAGAGCCGACGCCTATGGAGGGATTGGATGACTGACAGCTTGTCGCGGCGACATTTCATGCATTGCGCCGCCTGCGCCACCACCGCAGCCGGGATGGGTGCCCTGCCCGCGAACGCACTCGCCGCGGCCCCGTTTTCCGGCCAGGCTTCGAGCGCGCTCAAGGGCAAGGAAGCGATGCGCGAGTTCGCGTACGGCAAGGTCAAGCTCACCGGCGGCCGCATCAAGCGTCAGTTCGACCATATCCACGCGCATTTCCTCGCGCTCGACAATGACCGCATTCTCAAGGTGTTCCGCCAGAATGCCGGCCTGCCGGCGCCCGGCCCGGACATGGGCGGCTGGTACGACAGGGATGGCTTCGTCGCCGGCCTGACGATGGGGCAGTATATCTCCGGCCTCGCGCGCTATGGCGCAGCGACCGGCGATCAGGCGGCGCACGACAAGGTCAAGCTGCTGGTCAGCGAATGGGGCAAGGCGATGGTCACCGCGACCAACCCCTATGCCGGCCCCAAGGCACAGGCGCAGTGGGCCGCCTATGTCATGGACAAATATGTCGTCGGCCTCGTCGATGCGTATCGCCTGAGCGGGGTCGAGCAGGCCAAGACGCTGCTGCCGATCATCATCGAGAAGTGCCGCCCGTACATCTCGCCCGTATCGCGCGACCGCATCGGCAAGACCGAGCCGCCGTACGACGAAACCTATGTCATTTCCGAGAACCTCTTCCACGTCGCCGAGATCACCGGCGACAGGAAGTATCACGACATGGCGGTGCACTATCTGCTCAATAAGGAGTGGTTCGACCCGCTCGCCGCGGGCGAGGACGTGCTGCCGACCAAGCATGCCTACAGCCACACCATCGGCAACGCGTCGGGCGCGCAGGCCTATCTGCATCTGGGCGACGAGAAATATCGCAAAGCGCTGATCAACGCGTGGAAGTTCATGGAGCCCCAGCGCTTCGCCTCGGGCGGCTGGGG
>JASBTC010000173.1 GCA_030148625.1 Sphingobium sp.
GGGTATAGCCGCGCGCCGACAGCCGCATCGCCTCCGCCGCCTGTGCCAGCAATTTGCGGCCGGCCTCGTCGGGCGTGGCGACAGCTTCGAGCAGATCGCCATCCACTTCGGCATTGCTGCGCACGCCCTTGCCTTCATAGCGACCGGTCTGCACCGCCCGCGCTTCGGCGACGCGCGCAGCGACTTCGGCCGATCCTTCGGCGGGCGGCGGCAGGACGAGATCGGCGGCACTGACTGCCTGGACCTCGACATGAAGGTCTATGCGATCGAGCATCGGGCCCGAGACCTTCGCCTGATAATCCGCGGCGCAGCGCGGTGCGCGGGCACAGGCGAGCGCCGGATCGCCGAGATGACCGCAGCGGCAGGGATTCATCGCTGCGATCAGCTGGACGCGCGCGGGGAAGGTGACATGGGCATTGGCGCGCGCCACGCTGACCGTGCCCGTTTCCAGCGGCTGACGCAGCGAATCGAGCACGGCGCGCTGGAATTCGGGCAGTTCGTCGAGGAACAGCACGCCGAGATGCGCCAGGCTGACTTCGCCCGGCCGCACTTTCAGCCCACCTCCGGTCAGCGCCGCCATCGACGCGCTGTGATGCGGACTGCGGAAGGGACGCGCACGCACCAGTCGGCCATCGGTCAGTTCGCCCGCGACCGATGCGACCATCGAAACCTCAAGCGCTTCCACCGGAGTCAGATCGGGCAATATGCCCGGCAGGCACGCCGCCATCAGCGACTTGCCCGCCCCCGGCGGGCCGATCATCAGCAGATTATGCCCGCCTGCCGCCGCGATCTCCAGCGCGCGCTTGGCGGTCTCCTGCCCCTTCACCTGACGCAGGTCCGGGCCGGAGCGCGCATCGGACACAGCACCAGGCTGGGGCGGCGGCAGCGCGCGACTGCCCTTGAAATGGTTGAGCAAGGACAGCAGGTCGGGCGCCGCGATCACTTCGACGTCGCCCGCCCAGGCCGCTTCCGGCCCCTGTGCCGCCGGGCAGACCAGCCCCAGGCCGCGCTCCGAGGCATGGAGGGCGGCGAGCAGAACGCCCGACGAACTCGCCACGCGCCCGTCCAGCCCCAATTCTCCGACGACCAGATAGGAGGACAGCGTTTCGGCATCGATCACGCCCATCGCACCGAGCAATGCGAGCGCAATCGGCAGGTCGTAATGCGACCCTTCCTTGGGCAGATCGGCGGGTGACAGGTTGACGGTGATCCGCTTGGGCGGCAGCGCCAGTCCGATCGCGGCAATGGCGGCACGAACGCGTTCGCGGCTTTCGGCCACCGCCTTGTCGGGCAGGCCGACGACGATAAAGGCCGGCACGCCGGCGGCGACCTGCACCTGCGTTTCGACGCCGCGCGCCTCCAGCCCCAGATAGGCCACGGTCGAAACGATCGAGACCACGAATACCCCCCTTTTGTTCCGCTTCTTCTACGATCTTGCGCCCGTGAGTCGAGACGAAATATCGCATATGTGTCTTGCACCACTACAACAGCGCTCCCACATCGCCCGTCATGACGATGCGACATCGGATCAGGGTGTTCATGGCCGGCGAGCCGATGCGCTGGGCCATGCTCGGCATCGGCTGCCTGTTCATCGCGATCACGCCCTTGGTCGGACCCATCCCAGGCCCCGGCGGCGTGATCACCTTCGCGATCGGCGCGGGGCTGATCCTGAAGAACTCGCGCTGGGCGAAGCGTCGCTATGTCCGGTTCAAACAGCGTCACCCCAAATGGGGAAGCTGGTCCGACTGGAGCCTGCGCCGCGCCAGCGCACGGCGGCGCGACGCGATCGCACGCGAAACGCCGACCGAGAGCGATTGACTTGCCGGGTGCTTTTCCGTATCGGGCCCGCAACAGCGGCCGCTCGCAGAGGCGGCCCTTTTCCGTTTTGACGAATGAGGACATGAGCGATGAAGCGCACCTTTCAGCCGAGCAATCTCGTGCGCGCGCGCCGGCACGGCTTCCGGTCGCGGATGGCGACCCCGGGCGGACGCAATGTGATCCGTGCGCGTCGCGCACGCGGCCGCAAGTCGCTGTCGGCCTGAAGCCACCCAGTTTCAGCATATTGGGTCGCCGCGCGGATTTCCTCGCGGCGAATTCGGGCAAGCGCGTGGCAATGCCCGGTTTCGTCCTGTTGGTGAAGAACCGGGAGGACGGCGATCCGGCGATGCGGATCGGTTTCACCGTTACCAAGAAGATCGGCGGCGCTGTCGTCCGGAATCGGATGAAGCGCCGTTTTCGTGCGCTTGCGCGCGAACTGCTGCCGCAAGGCGGCATCGCGGGCGCCGATCATGTCCTGATCGGCCGCGCCGGCGGTGTCGAGCGCGATTTCTCCGCGCTGCGCCAGGAACTTGGCAAGGCGCTGGAACGGGCCACGCGATGATCGCGAAACTCATGATCGGCGTCGCCCGGCTGTGGCAGATCGGCCCTTCGCGCATCCTGCCGCCCAGTTGTCGCTACACGCCATCCTGTTCGGCCTATGCAATCACCGCACTGGGGCGCTATGGAGCGCTCAAGGGAGGCTGGCTATCCGCCAGACGGCTCGCCCGTTGCCATCCCTGGGGCGGCTCCGGCCACGATCCGGTTCCTTGAGCCCGCTGTTTCCATGATCTTGGGGGAAGACACTTGACCGATAACCGCAACATGATCCTCGCGATCGTGCTGTCGCTGGCGGTGCTGCTCGGCTGGAGCGCGCTTTCGAGCCGGTTCTTCCCGACCGCCAACCCGCCGGCGACCAAGATCGTCGACGGCAAGCAGGTGCCTGTCGCCAACCCGACGGCCAGCCCCGCATCGAACGCCCCCAAGGCATTGCGCGAGCGCGCGATGGTGCTGGCGGAAGCGCCCCGCGTCGCGATCGACACGCCCGCGCTCAAGGGCTCGATCAACCTGAAGGGCGCACGGATCGACGATCTGACGCTGACCCGGTTCAACGAGACGATCGCCAAGGATTCCCCGCCGATCCGCCTGCTTTCGCCGGCCGGCGCGAAGGACAGCCAGTTTGCGGGCTTCGGCTGGACCGGACAGAATATCGCCTTGCCCGGCCCCGATACCGTCTGGACGCCGAGCGCGTCGACGTTGACCCCTTCGACGCCGGTCACGCTGGTCTGGGACAATGGCCAGGGCCAGCGTTTCCAGATCACCTATCGCGTCGATCCCGACTATATGTTCACCGTCGAGCAGTCGGTTGCCAACACCGCGACCGGCGCGATCGCCGTCCAGCCCTATGGCTTTATCAGCCGCGACGGCGTTTCCAAGGATCCCGACAGCTGGACGATCCACACCGGCCCGATCGGCGTGTTCAACAAGCTGGTCGATTACGACATCAATTTCTCGACCGTCGACGAAGCGGGCAATGCCGGCGTCGCGCGCAGTTCGACCGGCGGCTGGATGGGCTTCACCGACAAATATTGGCTGACCGCGTTGATTCCGGACCAGGCGGCAACGCTGCAGGCCTATTTCCGCGTCGGTGCCGATCGCCATTACCAGGCAGATTTCACGCTGCCCGCCACCGTCGTCCAGCCCGGCAAGGCCGTGCGCACCACCGCGCGCCTGTTCTCGGGCGCGAAGGAGGTCAATCACCTCGATCGCTATGAGGATACGCTCGGCATCCCCAATTTCGGCAAGGCCATCGACTGGGGCTGGTTCGAAATCTTCGAGAAGCCGATCTTCAAGCTGCTCGATTTCCTGTTCAAGCTGTTCGGCAATTTCGGCGTCGCGATCATCGGCCTGACCGTGATCATCCGCGGCCTGATGTTCCCGATCGCGCAGAAGCAGTTCAAGTCGATGGCCGGCATGCGCGCCGTCCAGCCCAAGATGAAGGCGCTGCAGGAACGCTTCAAGGACGACAAGCAGAAGCTGCAGGCGGAGATGCTGAACCTGTACAAGCAGGAGAAGGTCAATCCGCTGGCCGGCTGCCTGCCGATCGTGCTGCAGATCCCGATCTTCTACGCGCTCTACAAGGTGCTGCTGCTCACCATCGAAATGCGGCACCAGCCCTTCGTGCTGTGGATCAAGGATCTGTCGGCGCCCGATCCACTGACGCCGATCAACCTGTTCGGCCTGCTCGACTTCACCCCGCCGCACATCATCGCGCTGGGCGTGCTGCCGATCCTGCTGGGCGTGTCGATGTGGCTTCAGTTCAAGCTGAACCCGCAGGCGACCGATCCCGTCCAGCAGCAGATGTTCTCGATCATGCCCTGGGTGCTGATGTTCGTGATGGCGCCGTTCGCCGCCGGCCTCCAGCTCTACTGGTTGACCAACAACATGCTTTCGATCGCGCAGCAGAAATGGCTCTATAGTCGCCATCCCTCGCTCAAGCAGGCGCCGGCGAAATGACCGCCGACGCCCCGGAAACGGGCGCAGACCCGGAAGCGATCGAAGCGGCGCGGAAGATCTTCGCCGGGCCGATCGCGTTCCTGAAATCGGCGCCGGCGCTGAAATTCCTGCCTGGAATGGATGCGCCCGAAGTGGCCTTTGCCGGGCGTTCGAACGTCGGCAAATCGTCGCTGCTCAACGCGCTCACCGGGCGCAACGCGCTGGCGCGGACGTCGAACACGCCGGGGCGGACGCAGGAGCTCAATTTCTTCGATATCGGCGATCCGCTGATCTTCCGGCTGGTCGACATGCCCGGCTATGGTTTCGCCAAGGCGCCCAAGGATGTCGTCAAGCAGTGGCGCTTCCTGATCAACGATTTCCTGCGCGGTCGCGCCGTGCTCAAGCGGACATTGGTGCTGATCGACGCGCGGCACGGCATCAAGGATGTCGATCGCGACGTCATGAAGATGCTCGACGATGCCGCCGTGAGCTATCGGCTGGTGTTGACCAAGGCCGACAAGATCAAGCCCAGCGAACTCGCCGAGACCTTTGCCCAGACCGAAGCGGAGGCGCGCAAGCGCCCCGCAGCGCATCCCCAGATCATCGCCACATCGAGCGAAACCGGCCAGGGCATCCCCGAATTGCGTGCCGCCGTGATCGAGGCGGTGACCGACTAGAGCAGCTGTGATCCGCTGGAAGCGGATCGCATGCCCCAGGTTTTTGTCTTGTCGCGATTTTAGCTTCGCTGGCCTACGGCTCGAGTCGTTCGATGATTCCATCGAACTACAAATCGCTCTAGCGGCAGAAACGGGCGAGACACGCGCCTCTTCACCATCCCGGTCCCGCTTGCTAACAGATCGCCATGACCACCCGATCGAAGAAGCGCCCCCTCCCCTACAAGATCGGCTGGTGGATCGGGCGCGGCATCGTCTTCTTCGTCGCCGGATCCGTTTTATGGGTGCTGATCTATAAATTCGTGCCGCCGCCGATCACCGCCACGATGATCGGCGATGTCGTTGCCGGGCGCGGTCTCAGCAAGGACTGGATGAGCCTGTCGGCCATGGATCCGAACATGGCGCGCGCGGCGATTGCCGGCGAGGACGGCAAATTCTGTTCGCATGGCGGCTTCGACCGCGACGCGATCGAGGACGCCATGAAGCGCAATGCGAAGGGTGGCCGGATCCGCGGCGGATCGACGATCAGCCAGCAGACCGCGAAGAACGTCTTCCTGTGGCAGGGTGGCGGCTATTTCCGCAAAGGGCTGGAAGCCTGGTTCACCGTGCTGATCGAGACGATCTGGGGCAAAAGGCGGATCATGGAAGTCTATCTGAACGTCGCCGAGACCGGCATCGGCACCTATGGCGCCAATGCCGGCGCGATGCGGTATTTCCGCCACGACGCCAGCAAGCTGACGCCCGAGGAGGCAGCGCGGATCGCAGCGGTATTGCCGCTGCCCAAGAAGCGCGAAGCGGTCGATCCGTCGGGCTTCACGCGCCGCCACGGCAATCGCTTGGCGCGCTGGGTCGGCGTGGTCCGCCGCGACGGACTGGATAGCTGCCTGAAATAGCCCGTCGCGTGAACCGGGCGATTATTTATTGTCGCCCGTCAGCTTGTCCGCCGCCTTTTCCGCCGCGTCGCCGATCTTCTTGGCGCTATCGCCCACTTTTCCGGCGGCTTCCGCGACCGCATCGTCCTTGCGAGTCTCGCCCTTGTTCATGTCGAGCAGGAAGAAGGCGACCACGGCGATCAGCGCGATCGCAATGATGCCTAGAATGACGCCGCCACCGCCGCGGCGCTCGACCACGGTCGTACCTGGCTCTCCGCGTTCGATGATTCGCTCGGTGACGTTCCCCGCAGCGTCGGTCCGTTCGGTGATTCTTTCCTCAGCCATTGCAATATCCTCCAAAGCCTCCCGCGCATTCAACGCGGCAAGGCTCCGGGACGTTCCGACTGCGTTACGGCTGCCTCAGATTCAGAATGGCAGCTTGAAGCCCGGCGGCAGAGGCAAGCCACTCGTCATCTTGCCCATTTCCTGGCTGGATGCGGCATCCGCCTTGGCGCGCGCGTCGTTGAAGGCAGCTGCCACCAGATCCTCGAGCATCTGCTTTTCGGACGGTGCCAGCAGGCTTTCGTCGATATCCACGGCGATGATCCGGCCCTTGGCGGTCGCACGGACCTTGACCATACCGCCGCCCGAAGCGCCCTCCACCTCGATCGTATCGAGATTGGCCTGTGCCTTCTCAAGCTCGTCCTGGACATTTTTCGCCATGTTGAGGATTTCGTCGAGGGATTTCATGTCTTTACTCCATCATACGCGATCTCGAAGAGGCCGGCGCATCCAAGATCGGTTCGCTCAAGCGCCAAGCAAGCTCGGCTCATAACACGATCCGACGAGTCATGCTCATCGGGTCGCGCTATTAGAGCATCGTGCGGAAAAGTGGGAACCGGTTTTCCGCAAAAAACGATGCGATCACAAACATCTGGAGCAAGCTGCGCGATTCACATTTTGTGCGGCTTGCTCTACCCGGCCCGTTTCCATTCGACCAGTTCCGCTTCGGGAAAGGCGTCGAACGCGGCTTTGATGAGCGGCGTCGCCAATATGGCGTCGCGCGCGCGATTTTCATCCATCCGCTCCTGTTCGAGCAAAGTCGGCTCGGCCGGTCCATCGGGCGAGCTGACCTGCCAGGTCTCGCCGGTGATCGCTTTCAGCGCCACCGCGAGATCGCGGTTGAATTCGCTCGCCATGGGTTTGGCCGGGCGGATGTCGAGTTCGGGCGGCGCATAGCGCATCAGCCCGACATAGTCGTGAAGCTGCTGGGCCATATGCGCCTTGCCCTTATCGGCGAGCAGCGCGATCATCGCGGGAAAATCGGCGGGAAGACGCTGGACCGGGGCATGCGGCGCAACATTGCCCGGCGCCGGCGCGGATGGCTGGCCCGATGCCGCGATCCCCTCTCCGCTCGCCAGTCGTTTCATCAATTCGCCGGGGTCGGGAAGCTGCGCGGCATGGATCACGCGCAGCAATGCCATTTCAGCCGATTCGATCGGCAGCGCGGCCCGCACCGTCTCGTCATGCCCCTTGAGCAGCAATTGCCACAGCCGGTGGAGTGCTGCGAAGCCGAGCCGGCTCGCCCAGTCCGCCAGCGCCTCGCGCTCCTCGACGGAAAGCGCCGGATCGTCACCGCCGCCCACCTTGGCAAGCGTCACACCATGCACGGTCTCCAGCAGCGCGCGCAGCACCGCGACCGGATCGACACCCAGATCATGCTGCTCCCTCAATGCCGCGAGCGTTGCCGGCGCATCGCCCGACAGCAAATGACCGAACAGACGCCGGATCGCACCGCGATCGGAAAGTCCAAGCATATCACGAACTTGATCGGCCGTGACGCCATGACTGCCCTCCATGTCGGCATGGGCGATGGCCTGATCCAGGATCGACAATCCGTCGCGCGCCGATCCCTCGGCCGCGCGCGCGACAAGCGCCAGCGCTTCGGGTTCGGCATTCACCCCTTCGGCGCGCGCGACGCGTTCGAAATGCGCGGCCAGCGTCTCGGCGGGAATCCGGCGCAGATCGAAACGCTGGCAGCGCGACAGCACGGTCACGGGCACCTTGTTCACCTCGGTGGTGGCGAACAGGAACTTCACATGCGGTGGCGGCTCCTCCAGCGTCTTCAGCAACGCGTTGAACGCGTTCTTCGACAGCATATGGACTTCGTCGACGATATAAACCTTGTAGCGCGCCGAAACCGCGGCGTAGCGCACTGCCTCGATGATCTCGCGCACGTCGTCGACGCCGGTATGGCTGGCGGCATCCATCTCGACGACGTCGATGTGCCGTCCCTCGGCGATCGCGATACAGGGCTCGCAGACGCCGCAGGGCGTGATGGTGGG
This sequence comes from Sphingobium sp., assembly GCA_030148625.1. The sequence continues at coordinate 8,203 of JASBTC010000173.1, forward strand.
GCCGCCCTGCCCATCGGGACCGATACAGTTGAGCGCCTTCGCGATCAGCCGCGCGGTCGAGGTCTTGCCTACCCCGCGAACGCCGGTGAGCAGAAAGGCATGGGCCAGCCGGTCGCGCTTGATCGCATTGCCGAGCGTGGTGACCATCGCATCCTGGCCGATCAGTTCGGCAAAGGTCTGCGGCCGGTATTTGCGTGCAAGGACGCGATAAGGCTGGGGAGATTCGGACATTGCCGGCAACCTACCCAGTCTCCCCCCGTCATGCCAGCAAAGGCTGGCGCCTTCCGACCGGATCGCGTTCGAATGTCGAGCCTGCTCCGGTCTTCAGCGGGCTCAGGGAAGCCTGTCGCCGAACTGGGGCGGTGCTGGATAACAATGGGATGAGGTGGGAGCCGGAACGACCCGGGGCGAATTCGTTACGGCTGCTTCCTTCCGGACCTGACCGGGTTGGCGAGAGCACCGTCCGCCCGACTCCCGCGGCGCATATGGGGGAAAGCGCGACCCAAATCAACGCCCTTGCATATTGCGCACTTCGCCGGGGATACGGACGGTCAGGCTGTCGAGCGTTTCGGTCAGCCAGATCTGGCAGGAAAGCCGGCTGTGACGCGTTGCGCCGGCGGCGAGGTCGAGCATATCCTCCTCCATCTCCGACGCGCGCGGCAGCTTCGCGAAATCCGCCGCGTCGACGATGACATGGCAGGTCGAACAGGCCATCTGGCCCTCGCACGTCCCTTCGAGCGGCTGGCCGTCATTCTGTCCCAGGGTCAGCAGATTGTCGCCCGGCCGGCCGTCGACCTCACGCACGGTCTCTCCATCGGCACTGACGAAGCGGACCAGGGTCACGCGGCCAGCGCCTGCTGGCGATCGGCCGCCTCGACGATAAGGCTCGCGGCACGCTCAATCTCCGCCTCGCTCGTATAGCGCCCGAAACCGAGCCGCACGCTGGAGCGCGCCTCGGCATCGGTCAGGCCCAGCGCCGCCAGCACATGGCTCGGCCGCCCCGAACCGCTGGCGCAAGCCGAACCGGCCGAAAAGGCGACCGTCCGCACCTCCGAAATCACTCGGGATGCGTCGACACCATTACGACGAATGTTGAGATTTCCGAAATAACGCTCTGAAATAGAGCCATTAATATCCCAGTTCGCAAAATATTTCTGCGCCAGTGCGGCCAGCGATGCGACATGCGACATATCCGCCGTCCGCCGTTCGACCATCAGCGCGGCGGCGGCACCGAAGCCGGCGCAAAGCGCCGGCGACAACGTTCCCGAGCGCAGTCCGCCTTCCTGCGCACCGCCATGGATGATCGGCGCGATCTCGACGCCATCGGCCAGCCACAGCGCGCCTATCCCTTTCGGACCATGCAGCTTGTGCGCCGAAAGCGCGATCATGTCGCACGCGTCGGGCACCAGATCGACGCGACCGAAACCCTGGACGGCGTCGCAGAAGAAGCGGGCACCGCTGGCCCGGGCGAGCGCCGACAGCGCCGCGATCGGCTGGATCACACCGATCTCGTTATTGACCAGCATCGCCGCGACCAGCGCGGTGCGATCATCGATCTCCTTCGCGGCCGCCTCGAGATCGACGATTCCATCGCCATGAACGGGCAGCAATACACATTCATAGCCGCGGCTGCCGAGCCACAGCGCCGTATCGCGGACACAGGCATGCTCGGTGGCGATGGTGACGATCCTGGTCCGCCCCGCCGGTGCGGCGAGCATCGCCCCCTGGATCGCCATATTCGCGGCCTCGGTGGCGCCCGAGGTGAAGATCAGCCGTCCGCCCTGCCCGGCGAGCGCGGCCATCACCTGATCGCGCGCGACCTCCACAGCGGCGCGTGCCGCCCGGCCCGGGGCATGGGGGGAATGCGGATTGGCAAAACCCGATTCGAGCCAGGGCGTCATCGCCGCCAATGCTTCGGGCGCCAGCGACGTGGTCGCCTGATAGTCGAGATAGAT
>JASBTC010000176.1 GCA_030148625.1 Sphingobium sp.
ACACCGTCACCAAATATCGCGGCGATCTCGACACCACATCCTATGCCGCCTTTGCCGACGCCACCTTCCGCGTGACCGAACAACTCTCGATCATCGGCGGCATCCGCTACACGCACGACAAGAAGACGCTCGATGCGATCATCCAGCCGACCAATCTGGACACCAAAGTCACGACCACGACCATCTATGCGCCCCCCAGCGAAACCTGGACCGACACATCCTATCGCGCGAAGCTCGTCTATCAGCCGTCGCGCGACCTGATGTTCTTCGCGGGCTATGGCCGGGGCTTCCGCGCCGGCGGCTACAACCCCTTCGCGGTGCAACCCTCCTATCAGCCGGAAGTCAACAAGAGCTGGGAAGTGGGCGCCAAGGGTAGCCTGCTCGACCGGGCGCTCAATTTCTCGTTCGCGGCATTCCTGTCCGACTATTCGAACCTCCAGCTTCGCGCCGGCGTGCCGACCGGCGGTGCGATCATCACCAACGCCGCGGAAGCGCGGATCAAGGGCATCGAGCTCGAGCTGGTCGCACGCCCCGGCCCGATGACGCGGCTGACCGGCAACCTCGCTTATACCGACGCCAAATTCACCAGCTTCCCGACGGCGCGCGACACGCTCGATCGCCCGGTGGACGCGACCGGCAACAAGCTGCCACGGACACCAGACTGGCAGTTCTTCGTCCAGGCCGAACAGGATTTCGCACTGGGTGGAGACCTGATGCTGACCGCCGAGGCCAATTACCGCTGGCGCGATCGCATCTATTTCTTCTTCACCGATCAGACCGCCCAGCCCTGGCAGGATCCGGCCAATGGCGAGATCGGCGCGCGGTTGACGGTGAAGCCCAATGACGAACGCTGGTCATTCTCGGTCTTCGGGACCAATCTGGCCAATGCCCGGATCATCAATACGGCGGCGGTGACCTTCAGCTATCCGCAAGTGGGGCTGAACAAGCCGCGCGTGATCGGCGCATCGGCCGCCTTCAAATTCTGACGGGCCGAAGGGAGAATAAGATGGCGGTGTCGCACGAGTTCCGACAGCATTGGCGTACGCTGGCGGGGTGCACCATCGCCGCTTCGATCGGCACGATCGGGCTGCATGCCTATACCAGCGGCGCGTTCGTCCACGCGCTGACCACCGATGCCGGCTTCACCCGCGACCAGATGTCGCTGGCGACGCTGATCCTGTCGGCCTGCGTCGCGATATGCGCGCCCTTCGCCGGCGTGCTGATGGATCGTTACGGGGCGCTGCGCGTGGTTTCGATCGCGGTGGTGGGCGAAGCGCTCGCCTTCGCATTGCTCGGGCTGATCCCCGCGAATTTCGGCTTCTACGCCGCCGGCATATTGCTGCTCGCGATATTGGGTGTCGGCACCACCCCGCCCGGTTTCGCGCGCATGGTGACGACCCGCTTCGACCGATCGCGCGGGCTGGCGCTGGGCCTGATGATCAGCGGCCTCGGCATCATGGCGATCACCGGACCGATCTGGGCGACCTGGGTGATCGATCAGTTCGGCTGGCGCGGCGGCTATCTGGTGATGGCCGGGCTCGTCCTGCTACTCGGCGGGGCCGGCGTGCTGCTGATCCGCAGCGAGGGCGGCGTGCACGGCGAGAGTGCGAGGCCGTCGCTCAAGACCGGCGATTTCTCGGCACTCCGCCGTCCTTTGTTCTGGATGATGTTGCTCGGTTTCCTTGCTCCGGCCTTTTTCAGCGGCGGCTATCTTCTCCATATGATCACCCTGTTGCGCGAGCGCGGCTTCACGCCGGAGGGCGCAGCGCAGATCCAGTCATTGATCGGCGTCGCCGTGCTGGTCGGGCGCATGGGGTCGGGCTGGGCGCTCGATCATTTCCCGCCGCAATGGGTGGCGGCGATCGCGTTCCTGATCTCCGGCCTCAGCTGCGCGCTGCTGCTCCAGTCCGATCCCATATTGGTCGGCGTCGCCGCGCTGGGGATCGGCCTGACTATCGGCGCCGAACTCGACATCATGGCCTATTTCATCTCGCGCTATTTCGGGCTGGAGAGTTTCGGCCGGCTCTATGCGCTCGCTTATGCCTGCCTGATCACCTCCGCGGGCGCGAGCCCGGTCCTGATCAGCAAGGTCGCGGATCTGGGCGGCGGCTATGCGACGGCGCTGATCGTCTCGATGATCGGCACCGTGGCTGGCGCCGTGATCCTGATGACGCTGCCCAATCCGACGCGGGTCGAGCGCGAGCCGTCCGACAGCCCGGTGGCCGCACGTGCCTGACCCGGGTGGACGTCTCACCAGCAAGGTAGCGCTCGTCACCGGTGGTGCGTCGGGCATCGGTGCCGCGACAGCCAGGCTGTTCGAGGCCGAAGGCGCGACGGTCTGGCGCGGCGATATATGCGGCGCCGGCACGCTCGATCTCGACGTCACCAGCGAAGCGGCCTGGTCATCCGCATTCGACAGGATCCGCGAAGAGGATGGCGGCCTCGATATCCTCGTCAATGCCGCGGGCATCGCATCCGCCGGCGCGGACGATACCCCCGCCCTCGCAACCGTCACGCTCGACCATTGGCGTCGCGTCTTCGCCGTCAATGTCGAAGGCACGCTGCTCGGCTGTCAGGCGGCGATGCGCAGCATGGGCCGCGAACGGCTGGGCACGATCGTCAACATCGCATCGAGCGCAGCAGCGGCGCCGAGCCCGGCGCTCGCGGCCTATGGCGCATCCAAGGCCGCGGTGGTCCAGCTGACGCAAAGCGTCGCCGCTGCCGCAGCACTTTCCGGTACGCGGCTGCGCTGCAACTGCCTTATGCCCGGCATGGCCGAGACGCCGATGACCGGCGGGATGCCGCCCGACTATCGCGATGCCTGGATCGCGCAGATCCCCGAGGGCCGCTTTGCCGATGCCGAGGAGGTCGCGCAGGCCATATTGTTCCTGGCGAGCGACATGGCGTCCTATGTCAACGGCACCGCATTGCGCGTCGATGGCGGCTTGCTCAGCCGCCCGATCGTCACGGCGCGCCGCGAACTTTAAACCGGCTGGGCTTCCACCACTCGAGCCCGTGCCGCGGCAAACCAGGGGATCATGCGGGAGATGGCGTCTTCGACACGATCGGTGGAGACCGCGAAGCTGAAGCGTATGAAACGGTGCCCTTCGACCGGATCGAAATCCACGCCGGGTGCGGTCGCGACGCCGGTATCCTCGAGCAACCTTGTGCAGAATGCCAGGCTGTCGTCGGTCAGATCGCCGACATCGGCATAGATATAGAAGGCGCCATCGGGCGGCGCGATGCTGGTCAGGCCAAGCGCGGGCAATGCAGCGAGCATCAGGTCGCGATTGCGGCGATAGGTTTCGACATGTCCCTCCAGCTCTTCGCGGCAGTCGAAGGCGGCAAGTCCCGCATGCTGGCTGAGCGAAGGCGGGGTCAGGAACATATTGCTCATCCGCGCGCGCGCCGCGCCGACCAGCGCGGGGGGCACGACCAGCCAGCCGAGCCGCCAGCCCGCCATGCTGAAATATTTGGAGAAGCTGTTGACGACCAGCGCTTCGGGCTCGTCCTGCAGGATCGAGCGGGCCTGGCCGGCATAGGTGAGCCCGTGATAGATTTCGTCGGAGATGATGCGGATGCCGCGCGCGCGGCAGACTTCGACGATCGCGCGCATCTCGTCTTCGGGGATGATCGTGCCGGTGGGATTGGCCGGGCTCGCGACGATCACGCCGTCGGGCGCCGGCTCGATCGCGGCGATGGCGTCGGCGGAGATCTGGAAGCGCTCCTCGGCGCCGCAGGCCACCTCGATCGGCACCATGTGCATCGCCTTCAGCGTGTTGCGATAGGCGACATAGCCCGGCCGCGCGAGCGCGACCCGTGCACCCGGCGCGAAGGCACAGCTCAATGCCAGCACGAAGGCGGGCGACGCGCCGCACGTGAGGATGAGCTGCGCAGGTTCGATCGCGACGCCATAGGTCTCGTGATAATGGCGCGCGATCCGTTCCTTCAGCGCCTGATTCTCCCAATAGCCCATGCCGTCGGTGTCGAGCACGCGGTGCGCGACAGCGATCGCCTTGGTCGGCGCGCCGGTGGAGGGCTGGCCGAATTCCATATGGATCACCGACCGTCCCTCGGCGGTCATACGGTGCGCGAGCGTGCTGATCGTCATCGCGTGGAACAGATCGATCTGGGCGGTCATGCGGTCATTCCTGCAGATAGGTGTGGTCAGATGCCGCCATCGACCGGATCGCGTCCCAGCGCGGCCAGTGCCTCGGCAAGCGCGGCGGCACAGGCGGCCAGCGAGTCGGGATCGGTCGAACGGATCACGAAATTGGAGCCGGTGCGGCCCTCGCGGAAAAAGGGGTAGCTGCCGATCTGGCAACCCGGATGCGCGCGCTCGGTCGCGCCCAGCATCTCCGCGATTTCGCTTTCGGCGACCCAGCAACCGATGACATGCGACAGCAGCGGGCGGCCACCCTCGATCGTGCCGGTCAGCGCATCGAGCATGCCCGCGGTGATGGCGGGCACGCCAGCCATGATGAAGACATTGCCGACGCGGATGCCGGGCGCACCCGACGTGCGGTTTTCGATCAGCTCGGCCCCTTCGGGCACGCGCGCCATGCGCAGCCGCGCCTCGGTGAGCCCGCCGCGCGTCGCGTAATACCCCTCCAGCGCCGCGCGCGCGCGCGGATGGATGATCACGCCGACACCAAGCGCCGCGGCGATCGCATCGACGGTGATATCGTCATGGGTCGGGCCGATCCCGCCGGTGGTGAAGAGATAGTCGTTGCGCGCGCGCAATTGGTTGACCGCCTCGACGATCGCGTCCTCGCGGTCGGCGACGACGCGCACCTCGGCCAGGCGGATGCCCTGGAGATTGAGCCACAGCCCGATCTGCGCGACATTCTTGTCCTGCGTGCGACCGGACAGGATCTCGTCCCCGATCACGCACAGCCCCGCGGTCCAGATCCTTTCCTCGCTCATCGCCCTGCCCTTAGAGCCTGATCGGCCACCGCGCAAAGGGGCGCGAGTGCAGCGACGACAAATTCCGCTTCGTTGTTTTCAAACCCGCGCCGCGCTATATTCCCCCCATGACCGAATATGTGATGGCCGAGGATCTCGGCACGCTCTCGCGCAATGGCGCGATCAAGCTGCATGGCCCCGCGGGTTTCGAGGGGATGCACAAGGCTGGCCGACTGGCCGCCGAAATTCTCGACGCATTGGTGCCGCATGTCGTGCCTGGCGTCACCACCGGCGAGATCGACGATATCGTGCGCGAACATATGCTGCGCGGCGGCGGCATTCCCGCGACGCTCAATTATCGCGGCTATACGCATAGCTGCTGTACCTCGATCAATCATGTGATCTGCCACGGCATTCCTGGCGACCGGGTGCTGCGCGACGGCGATATCGTCAATATCGACGTGACCCCGATCGTCGACGGATGGCATGGCGACACCAGCCGCATGTATCTGGTCGGCGACGTGCCGATCAAGGCCCGGCGCCTGGTCGACATCACCTATGACTGCATGATGCTCGGCATCGAACAGGCAAAACCCGGCAACCGGATGGGCGACATCGCTCATGCGATCCAGAGCTATGCCGAGAAATACCGCTATGGCGTCGTCCGCGATTTCTGCGGCCATGGCCTCGGCCAGCTGTTCCACGACGCGCCCGAAGTCGTCCATGCCGGGCGCCCCGGCACCGGCCCGGAACTGCGCCCCGGCATGTTCTTCTCGATCGAGCCGATGATCAATATCGGCAAGCCGTCGGTGAAGATGCTCGACGATGGCTGGACGGCGGTGACGCGCGACAAGACGCTGTCGGCGCAATTCGAACATTCGATCGGCATCACCGAAACGGGCTGCGAGATCTTCACCGAAAGCCCGAAGGGGTTGCACCGCCCGCCTTATTGAGGCGCGCGGACAGGGCGAGGCAGCCGATGCCGAGCCAGCTTCCGACAATGGGGCTCATCCCGATGCCGAGCAAAGGCACGGGAAAGGCGCCGATCGCCGGCGCCAGCATCGTCAGCAGCATATAGACGGAAAGCGCCAGCGCAGGGGTGCGGGTCTGCGGATCCTCTCGCCACACCAGCACTGCCGGGGCAGCAGCGCTCGCGATCAAAGCAGCAGCGCCAAGAAACGCCAGAGCGGGTGAAACAGCCCAGGCCAACGCCATGATGCCCTCGACCTCCGGTACCGGTCGCAAGGGATCGGGGCGTAACCACGCCGCAATCGCCAATCCCACACCAAGTGCGCTTGCAGCGCCGCCCCATCTGCCGCGTCCTTGCAAGGCAAAGATCGACGCGATCGCAAACGCCGTTGCCTGCGACGCATCGGGCTGTGCGACGAGCACCGCCAAGATCGCCACGGCAACCAGTGGCGCCAGGGCAGACGATGCGAGCACCACGATCGCCGCGGGCAACAACAGTGCCGCAACATTGACCTGCACCGGCCCCAGCGTCAGCCAGCGATGAACGCCTTCAAGGCCCGGCGCCACGAGCGTCACCGCGAGCAACGACGTGATGGCGACCAGCCACAAGCCTGGCGACATATGGCGCATGCGCATCGTGACGGCTGCCGCGACCGCAACGCCCGCCAGCCACGCCGCGGGATTGCGGATCCAGATCCCCATCGGAACATCCGCCCCCGCCGCGGCCACGCATCCCAGCGCAACCGCCAGGCCGGACGCCAACGCAAAGCTGGGCAGAATCCGATTCATATCGCCGCGGGAACCCGTCGACAGATGAACGCCATCCGCTTCACTCACTGCCAGCCGCGCGCCGCGCCGCATTGGCCGCATCATGCGCCATGCGGATCGGCACCGGCAGGCGGCGGCCGTCGCACAGGCGCAGCACCCACTCGATCGCGGTATCGAGCGAGATGCGGTGGCCGGTGCTGACATAGATGGGCAGCGCTTTTGCCCGTGTGCGCAACGCCATGCCGACCATTTCGCCGCGATCGAGCAAAGGTGCGCGGCTGCCCGGCGCCTGATCCAGCTCGCCCTCCACCCGGCCGCACAGGATCGTCTTGGCGCAGCCGATCGTCGGCACGTCGAGCAGCACGCCGAGGTGGGTCGCGATGCCGCAGCGGCGCGGGTGCGAAATGCCGTGGCCGTCGACCAGGATCAGGTCGGGCTTGTCGGCCAGCTTCTCCCATGCCTGGATCAACACCGGGGATTCGCGAAAACCCAGATAGCCGGGAACATAGGGGATATCGGGAATATCGGTGACGCACGCGGGCGCGATGGCGTCGCCCGGCGGCCATGCCATCGGCGCGATCGCCGCATGGATCGGCCCGCGACTGTCGCGCCACTTCATAGAGGTATCGGCGCCCGCGATCCGGCGGACGGGGTCGATCCGATCCATCCTCTCCGCCACGGCGGCGATCTCGCGTTGCGCCACGGTCGCGGCGGCTATGCCCTCGGGCTTGATCCAGCTGGGCTGCATATCGCCAAGATCGTCCATGCACGCCCCCGGCACAAGGTCCGCATCGAAACATTGCCCTTTTTTTGGGCAGTATCGCGATCATGCTGCATATTGCAGCAGCGATTGTGCGGTGCGACATAGGGTTTGCGGCCAAGGCGAGCGAATCGCCGATTGGCACGGTTATTGAAAGACGCGCGTTGCGTTCAGCATTGGGGAGGTCGGGGAGCGCCGATGAAGAAGATCGAAGCGATCATCAAGCCGTTCAAGCTCGATGAGGTGAAGGAAGCGCTTCACGAAGTCGGCGTGTCGGGCATCACCGTCACCGAGGCGAAGGGATTCGGGCGCCAGAAAGGGCATACGGAGCTCTATCGCGGGGCGGAATATGTCGTCGATTTTCTTCCCAATGTGAAGCTGGAAGTCGTCGTCGAGGATTCGCTGGCCGACCGTGTGGTCGAGGCCATCGCGTCCGCGGCCCAGACGGGCCGGATCGGCGACGGCAAGATCTTCGTGATCCCCGTCGAGACCGCGCTCCGCATCCGGACCGGTGAACGGGACGGCGACGCCATCTGATCGATGCCGAACGTCAATGAGGGGTCGGCGCTCTGCCAGCCCCCGCTATGCTTTGCAGGAAGGTGAAAAACGATATGGCCAACGACGCCGCAACGATTCTGAAGATGGTGAAGGACCAGGAGATCGAATGGATCGATCTGCGCTTCACGGACCCAAAGGGGAAGTGGCAGCACCTGACCATGGTCGCCGGTGCGGTCGGCGAGGACGAACTGACCGACGGTCTGATGTTCGACGGTTCGTCGATCGAGGGCTGGAAGGCGATCAACGAGTCCGACATGATCCTGAAGCCCGATCTGGACGCGGTCTATGTCGATCCTTTCTCGGCCACGCCGATGCTGATCCTGTTCTGCGACATCGTCGAACCGGGCACCGGTGAGCTTTATACGCGCGATCCGCGTTCGACCGCCAAGCGCGCCGAAGCCTATGTGAAGTCGATCGGGATCGGCGACACCGTCTATGTCGGCCCCGAGGCCGAGTTCTTCATGTTCGACGATGTCCGTTTCGAGAATGGCTACAACACCAGCTATTACAAGATCGACGATATCGAGCTGCCGACCAACACCGGCACCAAATATGAGACCGGCAACCTGGCCCACCGTCCGCGCGCCAAGGGCGGTTATTTCCCCGTCGCGCCGGTGGACTCGGCGGTCGACATCCGCGGCGAGATGGTTTCGACCATGCTCGAAATGGGCCTGCCCTGCGACAAGCATCACCATGAGGTGGCCGCCGCGCAGCACGAACTGGGCCTGACCTTCGGCACGCTGGTGACCACCGCCGACCGGATGCAGATCTACAAGTACGTCGTCCACATGGTCGCCAATGCCTATGGCAAGACCGCGACGTTCATGCCCAAGCCGATCAAGGAAGACAACGGATCGGGGATGCATACCCACATCTCGATCTGGGAAAAGGGCAAGCCCCTGTTCGCGGGCGACGGCTATGCCGGCCTCAGCGACATGTGCCT
>JASBTC010000164.1 GCA_030148625.1 Sphingobium sp.
TCCCCGCGCTGAAGCGCAGGGAGGAGAGGCTGCCCCGCGTCCGCTAAACGAGTTTTACCGGAGCGTGCGCGTTTCTAGGCAGGCGGGGCGGCCGTCGAGTGTCGGCGAGGCGATGGCCCGGCCGACATGCTGCGATGAGAGCGCCACGGAGAGAATAGTGTTCAGGACAGGCATCACCTCGATTGCGGGATATCTCCCGAGGCTGCGGCTCGCGCGAAAGGCGATCGTCGATGCCAACAAATGGGCGAACCCGGCGCTGTCGTCGATGGGCAAAGGGCGGCGCACGATCTGCGCGCATGACGAAGACAGCCTGACAATGGCGGTGGAAGCGAGCCGATATTGCCTGAGCCAGGCCGGAGATGCCCACATCGAACTGATCCAGTTCGCGAGCACGACGCCCCCCTTCGCCGATCGCGCCAATGCCGTCATATTGAACGAAGCGCTGGGATTGTCGCCCGATGTCCGCTGCACCGACGTCACCGGCTTTCTGGGATGCGGCACCGCGGCGCTGATCACCGCGCTCGAAAGCGAGCGGACCGCGCTGACCATCGCATCCGACCGGCGGATGGCGAAGATCGCGTCGGCGCAGGAGCTGTCGCTCGGCCACGCCGCGGCGGCAGTGACGACGGGCACCGAAAACCTCATCGCGCGCTTTATCGCCTCGCATTCGACATCGGTGGATTTCGTCGATCATTATCGCAACGCGAAGGCGCAGACCGACTATCTGCTCGAGGAACGCTGGATCCGCGAAGAGAGTCATTTGAAGATCGCGCCGCCCGCAATCCAGGCACTGCTGAAAAAGGCGGAGCGCGACGCCGGCACCATCCACCATCTCGCGATCGCCGGCGCCGGGCGCGCCGCCGCACGCCAGATCGCCGGCCTTTGCGCGATCCCCGAAGACAGGCTGGTCGACGCGCTGGATGCGGATTGCGGCGACACCGGTTCCGCCCATGCGCTGATCATGCTGTGCCAGGCACTGGAAGCAGCGGGCCCCGGCGAGACCATATTGCTGGTGAACATCGCCCAGGGATGCCAGGCGCTGCTGTTCGAGACGACCGACGTGGTCGGCGGCCGGACGGCGGGTCATGCGATCCGAAGCCAGCTGGAAAGCGGCGTCGAGGATCATAATTATCTGCGCTTCCTGTCGTTCAACGAGCAGATCGAGGTGGATTGGGGCATCCGCGCCGAGCGCGACAACCGGACCTCGCTGTCGGCGTTCAACCGTCATCGCAAGACGGTGACGGGATTTGTCGGCGGGCAATGCACCGCATGCGGGACGCGGCAATTCCCCAAGGGCCAATGCTGCGTCAATCCCGATTGCCGGCAGTTCGGCACGCTGATCGACGAGCCGTTCCAGCACAAGATCGGCACGGTGAAGTCCTTTACCGAGGACTGGCTCGCCGTCTCCCCCAACCCTCCCCTGATGTACGGCAATGTCGCCTTCGACGATGGCGGCGTGATCATGATGGAATTCACCGATTTCGAGCCGGGCGAGCTGGGTGTCGGGACGCCGGTCCGCTTCGTGTTCCGGATCAAGGACAAGGACCCCAAGCGGCAATTCCATCGATATTTCTGGAAGGCCGCCCCCGTTCAAACAACAAAGGCTGGATAAATGGCTGAGGGCATTCGGGACAAGGTCGTCATCATCGGCATGGGATGCTCCCGCTTCGGCGAACGATGGGATTGCAGCGCCGAGGATCTGATCGTGGAATCGTTTCGCGAGGCGCTGTCCGATGCGGGCATCGAACGCGAACAGATCGACGCCGCCTGGTTCGGCCTGTCGATGGACGAACAGAATCTCGGCAAGTCCGCGCTGTCGCTGTCGCATGCGCTGCGCCTGCCCAATATCGCCGCGACGCGCGTCGAGAATCTGTGCGCGACGGGATCGGAGGCGTTGCGCGGCGCGGTCTATGCGGTTGCGGCCGGCGCCGCCGACATCGCGCTGGCGCTGGGCGTCGAGAAGCTGAAGGACACGGGCTATGGCGGCCTGCCCGAACGCAGCAAGGGCACGTTCAACGATCTGTGGCAGCCCGGCGCGACGGCGCCCGGATCCTTCGCGCAATTCGCCAGCGCCTATGCCGCGCGCCACGACCTGAAGATGGACACGCTGAAGCAGGCGATGGCCCATATATCGTGGAAGAGCCATGAGAATGGCGCGAAGAACCCCAAGGCCCATCTGCGTCGCCGGATTTCGAAGGACGCGATCCTGGGCGCCCCGATGATCGCCTATCCCCTCGGCCTGTTCGACTGTTGCGGGGTGAGCGACGGATCGGCCTGTGCGATCGTGGCGAGCCCGGAAATGGCGCAGCGGCTGGGCCGGACGGGCGAGCTCGTCAGCGTCAAATCGATGCAATTGTCGCTGAGCAACGGTTCGGAGATGTCACATAATGGCTGGGACGGCAGCCATGCCCGCACCACAAGGATCGCCGCGCAAAAAGCGTATCGCGAGGCGGGCATTTCCGATCCGGTGCGCGAGCTCGACATGGTCGAGGTGCATGACTGTTTCTCGATCACCGAGCTGGTCACGATGGAGGATCTGGGCCTCTCCACACCCGGCAGCGGTTATCGCGACGTGCTGGCCGGCAAGTTCGACGCCGACGGCGAAGTCGCCAGCAATATCGATGGCGGCCTGAAATGTTTCGGCCATCCGATCGGCGCGTCGGGCCTGCGCATGGTCTATGAAGGGTATAACCAGTTGCTCGGCCGCGCCGGCGACCGCCAGCTGACCCGGCCCAAAAGGGCGCTGACGCACAATCTGGGCGGTTTCCCCAACAACAATGTCTGCAGCATCTCCATCCTGGGCATGCTGGGCAGCTGACCCGCCCCCTTCCCTTTCCACATCCCAAAGAGGCGCGCACCGTGAACGATCCCGCATCGCTTAAAGACAAGGTCATCATCGTCACCGGCGCCGCGCAGGGCATCGGCAAGGCGCTGGCGGATCATGCGATCCTGATGGGCGCGCGCGTCGCCGCGGTGGATATCAACGCGGCGGCGTTGCAGGAGAGCCTGAGCGGACATGCGCCCGGCCGGGCGAAGGGCTTTGCCGGCGACATCACCGACGCGGATTTCGTCGCCGATGTCGTGCGGGAGACCGCGGCCGCATTCGGCGATGTCCACGGCCTGCTCAACAATGCGGGCATCGTGCGCGCCGCGATGATCACCGAGATGACGCGCGACCAGTGGCAGGCGGTGATCGACGTCAACCTGACCGGCGCGTTCGTCTGCCTCCAGGCGGTCGGCCGCTATATGGTCGACAAGGCGAAAGCGGGCGATCCCAATCCCGGATCGATCGTCAACGTCTCATCCGACGCCGGCCGGCGCGGCACATTCGGCCAGATCAACTAGGGCGCGGCGAAATCGGGCGTGATGGGCCTCACCATGAGCGCCGCGCGCGAATGGGGCCGGTTCAACATCAACGTGAACAGCGTGTGTTATGGCCTGGTCGAAACCGCGATGACCGAGACCATCCGCCAGGAGAAATTCCGCGGCCGCTATCTGGAGACGATCCCGCTGGGCCGGTTTTCGACGCCGGAGGAGATCGCGCCGGCGACGTGTTTCTTCCTGTCCGATGCGGCGGGGTATATCACCGGGCAGCATATCGGGATTGATGGGGGGTTTCATATTACGGCTTAGGGGTGGGTCCCGGTGTGAATTTGGGAGGGTGGTCCGTGAGCGATTTTCTTTTGATTTTCCAAACGGACATAAACCTATTGAGGCTTGAGTTGGGCCGAGTCCGGTCTGGCGGCTTTCGGGTACCGCGGCGGGCATAGCCGACATTCGTTGCGCAGCTTTCGGGCTGGCCGCTTCCAACCAAAATACATCGTTCGACAGTCGCAACGCGAACGGCTGCTTTTGCCAAAACTCTCCGTGCGACAGACGTGGACCCGCTAGGCAGTTGCTACCATTTAACCGGTCATGAGTGAAGGTAACTGGATGTGCAGAAGCGGGCTTTCACCTCATGGGCAATACCATTTCGCCACCACCGGCGTTCGTGACAGGCACTGTGATCGGCCTCGCCGGCTTGATCGGCATCAGCGGCATCGTTTTGCTCGCACCCGGGTCTTATTCAAGCGACCGCGCGCGTGATGCGCTGCAAGCTCCGTCGGACCCCTTGTTGTGATCCGTGGACGAGCAACCGGTTAGCTGAGCGCACATCAAAAATCAAAAGGAAGCTCTTGAAACCCCTTTTCAACGACCTAATTTTTTAATGCCGGACGCCGAAACCGGTCCGGTTGGACATCGAGAGCGCCGGCTCTCTCCGGCGTATCTCATGCCCGAATTGCTTCATTTGGAGGATTTGGAAATGAGAACCACCTTTGACTTTACGCCTTATCGGCGTTCCTCGGTCGGCTTCGACCGTCTGTTCGATCTGCTCGAGACCGGGACGCGCGGCGATGGCAGCGACGGTTATCCGCCCTTCGACATCGAACGCCAGGGTGAAGACAGCTACCGTATCACGCTGGCGGTGGCGGGTTTCCGCCCTGAAGATGTCGAGGTCGTCGCCCAGCAGAACCAGCTCATCGTCACCGGCAAGCGTGTCGAGGACAAGGATGAGGGGCAGTATCTGCACCGCGGCATCGCGGCGCGGCCGTTCGAGCGTCGCTTCCAGCTCGCCGATTTCATCGAGGTCGGTGCGGCAAGCTTTGACAATGGCTTGCTGAGCATCGCGCTGAAACGCGTCGTGCCCGAGGCGATGAAGCCCCGCAAGATCGAAATCACCGGCGGAGCCAACGACCGCCTGGAGGCGCCCTCGGGCGAGAACCGACAGGCAGCCTGATCCCCGTCGACAGGCTCGCCGCCCTTGGCGGCGGCAGGCCCTTCTTCCCACTCTCTAGCCAGAAAGGAGATGCTATCATGGCTATTCGTGATCTGATCCCCTGGAGCCGGCAGGAGAACCGGCTCCCCGTCCCGGTCAGCGCCGAGCGCGATCGGGGCGATCATCCGCTGCTGTCGCTTCACCGCGAGGTGAATCGGCTGTTCGACGATGTGTTCCGCGGCTTCGGCGTGCCGTCATTGGGCGGCTTCGACCGCAGCCTCGCATGGCCCAACCTGGAGCTTGGCGAGACCGACAAGGAAGTCCGCATCACCGCCGAACTGCCCGGCCTCGACGAGAAGGACGTCGAGATCACCCTCGAAGAGGGCGTGCTGACCCTGCGCGGCGAGAAGAAGGCCGAGGTCGAGGACAAGGACCGCGGCTACACCGAGCGCAGCTATGGCCGCTTCGAGCGCCGGATCGGGCTTCCGCGCGGAATCGAGCGGGACAAGGCGAACGCGACGTTCAGGAACGGCGTGCTCACCATCACCCTGCCGAAGTCGGAGGCGGCGAACGAAAACCTTCGCCGCATCCCGATCAATGCACAGGCCGCTTGACCGGCGGGCCCGGGCCCTCGGTCCCGGGCCCAGCCCCCCGCAGGCTGAATCGGAAACGACTGCCGCGACAGCCGCCAACGACAATCATGCGCCGGGGCCGCGCGGTTCGAGCGCGTTGCCGACTGACGCCAGGGCGATTATCGAACCGATCCCATGGGGGATCAACCAGTCGGGCCGGGCCCAGGCTGGCATGTGGCGACTACGCTTCCCCGAGCGGTGGCGTCCCCGTCCCGATGCCTTGACCGGCTGGACCGGCGGCGGCGACCCGCTCGCGCAGATCGAGCTTCGCTTTGCGGATCTCGAAGCGGCGGAGCGCTATTGCCAGCGCGAGGCGATCCGGTTCAAAACCCGGGGCTCGCCTGACCCGTTCCGTCCCCGCGCGCCCCGTCTGAGCGGCGAACCGCCGCCGCGGCTATGCTGCTGGCCGACCGGACCGCATCCGCGATGCTGCGGGGATTATCCTGTCAATGCGCTTCGGGAAGCGGCGGCGTCAGCCAGCGGCGAGTAATATGCCCAATGGTCTCGCGGGATAGATTTCATTCTCACCACCAGCATAGGAGGACGATTGATGCGTAAAATCCGTACTATCGTCATCGCCGGCATCGCGGCCCTTGCCGCTGTGGGTACGGCGGTGGCGGCAAGCCATGACAGTCATGTGATGAAGCTCGACCTGCCTGACGGCTCCATTGCGCGGATCGAATATAAGGGCGATGTCGCCCCAAAGGTCACAGTCGCACCCACCCTCGATTTTGTACCCGTGCACTGGTTCGATCCGTTCGGGGCTGCCTCCCTCACCCTGTTCGACCGCATCGCGGCCGACATGGACCGACAGACCGACATGATGATGCAGCAGGTCCGTGCGTTCCAGCTCGAACCAAACGCGCGTGGCGGCAAGGTCGACCTGGCCGCTTTCGACGTCCTGCCGGCCGGAACCGTCAGCTACAGCTTCGTGTCGACGGGTACCGGAACGGGCACATGCAGCCGAAGCGTGCAGGTCACTTCGTTCGGGCCGGGGCAGCAGCCGAAAGTGGTGTCGAACAGTTCCGGCGACTGCCGTGACGCGCCGGCGGCATCCACCACGGCTGGTTCGAGCGGAAAGGACCGGGGCGTGACACCGGCGGTGGGTCGGACAGCAGCGGACCATGGAAGCAAGCTCCTGCATACGACCTGAGCCACTCAGGAGCGGCGCCATGCGCCGCTCCTCCCTTTCAATCCCAATGCCGCGACTGGCGGCCCAATGCCATGCACGTACCACCCGGCATTTTCTCGAGCTTCATTACACTGCTGGTCACGATTGGGCCGATCGAGACAGCAGTCGTGTTCGCGGGCCTGACCGCCGGAATTCACCGCAGCGAGCGTATCAGCC
Source organism: Sphingobium sp. (assembly GCA_030148625.1). The sequence goes on from JASBTC010000164.1 coordinate 6,737, forward strand.
TGGCACGCCGATCCGTTACGGTCGCCGCCTTCGTGCTTTTGGTGTTTGCACTCGCCGGCGGGCTCGTCCTCTCGCTACTGCATATTTCGCTTCCGGCGTTCCGCGTGGCCGGCGGCGTGCTTCTATTCCTGCAGGCGCTTACTCTCACTTTTTCAAGCCCCGGCCTCTCGTCGATCAACGAGGGTGAGCGGCGTGAAGCCGAGGAGCCCGGCGATATCGCGGTTTTCCCGCTCGCCTTTCCCCTGATCGCGGGGCCCGGCAGCCTTTCGGCCGCTGTGCTTGTCATGGGCCGCGCTCAGGGATGGATCGAGGCTGGTGCCATCGTAGGCATGATCCTCGTTTGCGCACTGCTGACCTGGATCGCGATGCTGGCTGCCGACCGCCTCGTCCTGTTGCTCGGCCGTACCGGCGCCGATGTGGTGGGCCGGATCTCGGGCGTTCTTCTTGCCGGGCTCGCCATCCAGTTTATTTTCGATGGCCTTGCAGCGGCACCGTTCATCCAACGCTAACAGGCATCACCTAAACCACCGCGTCGAGCACGCGAAGCACCCTATCGAGCATGGCAGCATTCGAAGCAGCCTTGGGCAAAGCACGCCGGGCGAAGCGCTGGAGCCGTGCAATATCGCGCCAGGGGAAACGGAGTTTGATCAAGGTCTGGCCGAGCACCTCCGGCGCAACGCCTTGTGCTGCCTTGCCCGACCTCAGGAAATGATCGAGCAGCCGCTTGCGGTCGGCAAAGCTCCAGCCAAGTTCTTCGAGCTCGTCCGGCGGCACCGACAGCAACGCAAGCGCGAACTCCATGATGTCATCGAACGGCAACGCGATGGTGACCTGGCGGCCACCGCGCTCGCGCCAGCTTCGTAACGGCCCCTTCATCATTGCAGCCTGATGACGCCATCGACGGCGCGCCACTCGGTCGGACGAATCAACTCGTCGTGCGCGATCTGCACCGAGTGAAGCGCCGCCCTGATCTCGCGCCGCCAATGATCGAGGAATTCGAACAGCACCGGAAAATCCGGCGCGAGGTCATATTCCTGCCAGACGAACAGCTGCAGCAGCGACGGGGCGTCGGGCCGGTAATAATGGACTTCCGCAGTGGTCAGCCCATAGCCTCGCAGCTGCGCGAGGAAAGCGCGATCGCTCATCGGAGATGGCTTCCCGACTCCCGACCCTGGTCGAGCGCGCGCATGGCGGCGAGCACCTCATCGATCGGCACGGCACGCTTCGCGCCGGGCGGCTTGCGAAGCGAGGGGTGATCCCGGACAGCGGACCGATCGGATGCCCAGGATGCGAGGATGGCGCGCTTGACTTCCGGCTCGAGGCTCGGATGGCGCGTAACATCGAAGGGATTCAGAAAACGCGAGAATGGCTGCGACATGGCCGTATCTCCTTTCCTTAAGTCGCTCCTTTCCGTTGAGGCGGGAACGGACCCGCACCGACAGATTTTGGTTCCGCGCCGAGTCTCGTCAAGGGGGCAATTAGACCGGATTGGCACTCCAGCCCCAAGAGTGCCAAAAAATTTTGCCTCCCCTCTTGAACGGAAAAATCGGTTTTCCTAGTTCGATTGAACCTGTCGTTCGGATGAACGGCAGGGTTGTCACATCATGTTTTGCATCTGGAGGTTTTGCCATGCATTTCCGCCCCTTGCACGACCGTGTGGTCGTCCGTCGCATCGACGCCGAGGAGAAGACCTCGGGCGGCATCATCATCCCTGACACCGCCAAGGAAAAGCCGCAGGAAGGCGAGGTCGCCGCCGTTGGGCCGGGCGCCCGCGACGATAACGGCGCGCTCGTCGAACTGTCGGTAAAGGCCGGCGATCGGATCCTGTTCGGCAAATGGTCGGGCACCGAGGTCAAGATCGACGGCGAGGATCTGCTCATCATGAAGGAGAGCGACATCCTTGGCGTGATCGACAATGTCGTGCCTCTCAAGCAGGCGGCCTGATCGACCGCCCTTATTCCT
>JASBTC010000191.1 GCA_030148625.1 Sphingobium sp.
GGCATCTCTATGTGTGTTGGCTGTTCTCCAAATGCAGACAGTTCAAAACGAAATAGATGTAATGGACTTATGCGATTTACTGGACCGGCCTCGCGGCAGCAGTCGCAGGCGCTGCGATCTGCGTCCAACAGGTTACCCGCACCGAGCAATCTTTCAACCGCTTGCCACAGTCGCCCCCCTCACCGTGAATGCGGGTCGAAAACGAGTGCGGCTGAACTTTTGAGCGCCGCGCCCCGAACGAGCCCAATCGATCAGAGCAGACTGATAATGCCGGAAAAACCACAGCTGGGCGCGGGTATCCGGGTGGACGCCGACCGCAGCGCCTGCGACTGCTGCCGCGCGGCCATTCCAATAAATCGCATAAGTCCGTTACATCAAAGTCGTTTTGAACTGTCTGCATTTGGAGAACAGCCAACACACATAGAGATGCCCGACTGAGTGATGATGGACGATGAGAGCCTTGAGGACGGGCTTTGCCGGGAGATACTCCCTCTCGAACGGTCCCTGCCGCACCTCATTCGGCGCGACACGAGGAACGCTGACGACGTGCTCGCGGATTGGACCGGCCCGTTCGTCACGCGGGGCGGCGTGCTCATATCAACTCAAACCGCTCGGCGGCACGCCAGGCCCGTGGCAGAGCGAGTTTATGTTATACATTATTATATTAATGAATATATCGCGACGCCATCCGGCTGGGGTTTTCCACGCCATGCGATGACGCTGGACGCGATTAAAAAGGATAAGGAATTGAACTACGCAAAGCTGCTGGTCCTGGCCAGTCTGGCTTCCACACCCGCCATGGCAGAGGGCAACTCGGGGCCGGTGCTGTCCCTGGCCGACGGCGCGCTTCAAGGCGCCAATGCAGCGGGCGTTCAAGCCTATCTGGGGATCCCCTATGCGGCTCCTCCCGTTGGCGATCTGCGCTGGCGACCCCCTGCCCCGACGCGCCCCTGGCAAGGCGTTCGTGACGCACGCCGTTATGCCGCCGCTTGCCTGCAGCCCTCAAACAAGCGTGACGAATCCTGGGCACGCGTCGGTGCAACCAGCGAAGACTGTCTGTTCCTGAACATCTGGCGCCCCGCCAAAGCGGGCACCTATCCCGTGATGGTCTTTCTTCATGGCGGCGGCTTTACCTATGGCTCGTCGGGCGTGCCCCTTTATGACGGGGCCAATCTGGCGCGGCGCGGTGTTGTTCTGGTGACGGTGAATTATCGCCTCGGGCTGCTCGGCCACTTTGCCCACCCCGCCCTGCTGGACGAGAATCCCGACGAACCTAAAGGCAATTATGGCGTCATGGACCAGATCGCTGCGCTGCGCTGGGTCCAAAAGAATATTGCGAAATTTGGCGGGAACCCGCGCAATGTGACCCTATTTGGTGAATCCGCCGGCGCTGGCGTCACCCAAATTTTGATGGCCACACCGTCGGCCAAGGGTCTGTTTCATAAGGCGATATCGCAATCCGGTTCCGGCGGCACCGCGCTCATCCCGATGCGCGGCGCCCCCGGATCCGCCGAAGCGATCAGCTTGGCACTCGCCAACAAGGCCGGCCTCAAGAATGTCACCGCCGCACAGCTTCGCGCGCTCCCCGGAAAAATGCTGGCGCTGGGCAGCATGCCATTCATCGACGGCAAAATCATCACCGCCAGTCCGGGAACGCCATTCTATCGCGCCACGACCACGAACATTCCCTTGCTGATCGGCGCGAACTCGAACGAAGCGACGCTCCGCTCGAATAACAGCAAAGCGGCGCGCGACGTGCTGGGGACGCGATATGCTGACTATCTGAAGCAATATGTCGCCGCCCATGCTGGCGGCACCCGCAAGGCCGCCGCGACCGAGCTCGCGCAGGATACCCTGGCGGTCCTGCCATCGATGTCGGTCGCTGTCATGCACGCGCGGAACGGCGCCCCCGCCTACAGCTTTCACTTCGATCAGGTCCCGTCCAATCGACGCAAAGACGCCGCCGGGACGCCGCACGGTGGCGAACTCGAATATCTGTTCGGAAATCCCGACGAGGATTCGGTCTGGGACGCCGAGGACCGCAAAGTGTCCGACACCATTGCCGATTACTGGGTCCGCTTTGCTTATACCGGGAATCCCAACGGGGCTGGCGCACCCCATTGGCCGCGCGTCAATGCCGGTTCGCGGCCGCAATATATGGTGATCGGTGCAATGACCGCTTCCGCCGAACTGAGTGTGGTCCGTGAAAAGGTACGCGAAGGCTCGCTCGCATGGTCGGTGGAGCGCTGGAAAGCGGAGCGATAGACTGTGTTGGACATGTGGCAAAGGGCCCGGAACAACGCGGCTTCCCGTCCTCCTCCCGCCTATCACGAAGAAAACTGGCAGAAACGGACGATGATTCGAACTTACCCCAGCGCCTGCGTCGGAGGCAACCGATGACAGACGTAAATTATGGATCTTTCCATCAATGGTATAGCGAGGGGCGACTCTCATCCTATGCCCAGACCATGAAATCGCCCGGCGGTTTGCTTACGCTTGTCGAAGCCGCGCAACCCGCCGGAGACATGTCCGACCCGGCTGTTCCCGATCTTGTCCTGTATCAGGCCGTTAGCGGCGGCATTCGGGTAGGAGGCAATCTGGGCGGCGGACGATTCAAGACCACCAGCCAGAAAGGCAGCTTCTTCCTGTCGGCGCCCAATTTTTCCAACACCGTTTTTGTCGATGATCCGCACCATCTGCGGTGCGTTTCGTTCCCGCTCGCTGCCTGGAAAAAGCTGCTCGACGGGGGGGAGATGACGTCTGCGACCTTTGATTATGGCCGCTTGCACCGCGATACTTTTGTATCGCCGTTCATCCGGTCGGCGATCGACCGTCTCTGGCAACTAAGCGCCGAAGAAGGCCTCACGTCACGGCTGCTGGCGCAGGCGGCGGGCTGCGAAATTCTTGCCGAACTCCATCGACTGGGCGGCGCGCAGCTTGCAATGCGACGGGGCGGACTCGCTTCGTGGGCCGAGCGGCGCTGCGTCGATATGATCCGCGCCCGCCTTGCCGAAGACCTCAGCCTCGATGAGCTTGCCGCCGAGGCCGGCCTGTCGCCTTTTCATTTTTCGCGCATGTTCAAGCGGAGCGTGGGCGTGACGCCGCGTGTGTTTGTCGTTCGCCTGCGCATCGAGCGGGCTTGCGAACTGCTGGAAAAAACCGCGCTTCCCGTCACCGAGATTGCCCAGGAAGTGGGCTATTCCTCGAGCCAGGTTCTCGCCCGTGTTTTCCTGAAATATAAACGCATGAGCCCGTCGGCCTACCGTCTGGCCATAGGCGGCCCGGCGCGCGCCCTGTCGGAACGATGGCATCCCGCTCAACCATGTTGGGCAGGCGGACACGGACTGTAAAAGGCGTCGCCGTTCCGGACATGACCGAAACGGCGACGCGATCCCGATGCATGTTCGCTTCCAGGGAGAGAGAGAAGCGAAGCATCGGGGGGTAAATAGGTGGCCGGCGCCTTATCCACTGGCTTTTCAGGCGCGAACGAAGCTCAGCAAATCCGGGTTCACAATTTCGGGATGGGTTGCGGACATGCCGTGCGATAATCCCGGATAGGTTATCAATCGCCCGTTACGCACCAGTTTGATCGCTTTGTGCGCCGCGTTGTCGATGGGCACGACTTGATCATCCTCGCCGTGGAGGAACAGGGTCGGGACCGAAATCGCCTTCAGATCGTCGGTGAAATCGGTCTCGGAAAACGCTGCGATACAATCATAATGCGCCTTCACGCCGCCGGTCATGCCCTGACGCCACCAATTGTCGATCAGTCCCTGGCTGACCTTTGCACCGTCGCGGTTGAAACCATAAAAGGGCCCGCTTGCAACATCGCGGAAGAACTGGGCGCGATTGGTTGCCAGTGCGTTTCGAAATCCATCGAAGATCGCACGGGGAATTCCGTCGGGGTTCGCTGCGGACCGGATCATGACGGGCGGCACGGCCCCCATCAGCACAGCCTTGGCCACGCGGTCCTTACCAGCCCCGGCGGCATAGCGGGCGACTTCACCTCCGCCCGTCGAATGGCCGATATGCACGACATGGCGAAGGTCGAGGGCGCGGACGATCGCCGCGACATCCGCCGCATAACTATTCATGTCGTTGCCGGTGCCGGTCTGGTCCGATCTGCCATGTCCGCGCCGATCATGGGCAATCACGCGGTACCCGTGGGACAGGAAGAACAGCATCTGATTGTTCCAGTCATCCGCGGTCAGCGGCCAGCCGTGATGGAACATGATCGGCTGCGCGTCCTTCGGACCCCAATCCTTGTAGAAAATCTCGATCCCGTCCAGCGTCGTCACCCGAGCCAGGACAAGGTCTTTATCAGACAGGCAAGCCGCCAGAACACCCGACGGCATAGCAAGTGTCGCGGTCATCGCGCTAGCCGATGCCAGCACATAGCGCCGGGTCACGACATGTTCGGCAGGAAGATTCCGGATCATGGAATGTCTTTCCGTAAGAGTGTGACCGGACCCGGGCGCTTGAGCCATTCCATGTTGCTCGGCAGCGGCAGGTTGGCTGTGACCATATCGCGACTGCGGCGCCAGCGCGGCGCAAATGCTGCTGTGCAGGTGCCGATCTTGCGCAAACTTTACGCCGCGGCCCGCACGTTTTCCGAATATCGGCCGTATCGGCTCACTCGCGCGGGCGATTGGTTGCGGCATGGCCGAAGGCCAATGCCAACGTGCGACAGATGAGCGGCGTTGAAGCCCACGACCGATTGCGCACTGCGGCTCGCGTCGCAAATCCCTTCTTCATTGACCGCCGCGATCGCTCACGGCCCGGCCGCTGGGGCATGGTCGGCCGCCTCCATAGGGGGCGTACAGCGGCGACGCCGCCGACAGCCGCATTGTGGAGATCCGATCCAGGCTTTTCGGCGCGGCAATGCTGGGCAGATCCTGCACGTTCTGACCTGGCCCGGTCGCGCACGTCGTCAGACAGGTGCGGCGGTTACAATGGCTCCGGGACAGGCTGGACATGCAGCCTGTCCCGGCCTGCCATGATGTCGCCCTGCACCTGTTCGGACAGGCGCCCATTGTCGCGCCGGCGGATGTCTTCGACCGCCGCCTCGATATCGACATCAGCGTGTCCCAACGCCCGCAGGCCCTCGGCTCCCATAAGATAAGCGGACTCCACCGTCTCACGGACCTGATAGTCCACGCCCGCGCGGATCAGCTCGACCGCATGTCCGCGATCATAGCTTCGCACCAACAGCTTGGCCTGCGGAAATTCATGCTGCGCCAGCGCGACGATCTGCATCGCGGCCTTGGGATCGTCGATACAGATCATGATAGCGTCGGCTTCACCCGCCCCCGACTGGCGCAAGGTGTCGAGCCGGACGCCATCGCCAAAAAAGACCTTGAACCCATATCGCGCCGCGTCCCGGATCCGATCCGGATCCCTGTCGATGACCGCAAGCTTGACCCCCCGCGACAGCAGCGCCTGCGAGGCGATCTGGCCGAAGCGACCGAAACCGATAAGGAGCATCTGGCCCCTGAGGTTGTGCGCGACATCGATGCCGTCCATCGACACCGTGCGACGAAGCAGTCGGTCGGCCGTCATCATCAGCAGCGGCGTGAGAGCCATCGACAGAATGACGACCGTGGCGAACAGCGCATTTTCCCGCGCATCGATTACCCCGCCCGATGCCGCGGCGGTATAGAGCACAAAAGCGAACTCACCGCCCTGCAGGAACATCGACGTCCGATGCAATGCCTGGTGGTTATCGCCGCCGAACAGGCGCGCGACGACATAGACCGCCGTGCCCTTGGCGATCATGAAGGCCAAGAGCATCGTGAGCAGAAACGGCCACTCCGCCATGACGACCGAAAGGTCGAGCGACATGCCGACAGCAAGGAAGAACAGCCCCATGAGCAGACCGCGGAAGGGCTCGATATCGGACTCGATCTGATGCCGGTAGCTTGAGCTTGACAGCATGACGCCAGCGATGAAGGCGCCCATCGCCATCGACAATCCGGCAGCGTCCATGAGCAGCGCAGCGCCCAGGACCACCAGCAAGGCCCCCGCCGTCAACACTTCACGGGTCCGCGCCCGCGCCAGCAACGCAAAGAAGGGATTCAGGCCCCAGCGCGACACGCCGAGCAGCAGCAACAGGGCGCCAAACGCCAAAGGAATCTGCGCGCCTTCGCCATCCCCTTGAACCAGGGGAGACATGAAGGCGACCAGCGCCAGAAGGGGTACGATCATGAGATCCTCGAACAGGAGGATGGCGACCGACTTTTGTCCCTCCGCGCTAGAAATCTCTCCACGGTCCTGCAGGACCGACATGATGACCGCAGTCGATGAGAGGACAAAACCTGCTCCGGCAACGAATGCGACGGTTGCGGGAAGGTCCAGGACCGCGATCCCGGCCAATGTGAGCACGGCAGTCGCGGCCGCGACCTGGACCAGCCCGAGCCCGAAAATCTGGCCCCGCATCGCCCACAGCTTGGGCGGACGTAATTCCAGTCCGATCACGAACAGGAACATCACCACTCCCAGTTCGGAGAAGTGCAGGATCGAGTCCGCATCGGCAAACAAACCAAGAGCCGACGGCCCGACGACGACGCCCGCGGCGAAATAGCCGAGGACCGAGCCCAAGCCGAGGCGCCGGAACAGGGGAACCGCAACAACAGCCGCACCCATCAACGCGACTGCGGGACCGATCGTCGCTGCCAGGCTGGCCTCAGCCATGACAGGTCGGACCATTATGCTCGGGAAAGTTCATCTTTTGCCCTCTGATTAAGCTATGAAAGCGCGAACCGCTTTGCCCGAAGCGACACGCCGCAAACCCTCCTGGTCTATCCGGCGCATCGGCGCCGGGCTTCAGCTCTCGATGAACGCCAGCAGGTCGGCGTTGATGAGATCGGGGTGCGTGGCGAAAAGGCCGTGCGAAAGGCCTGAATAGGTCTTGAGCGTCCCGTTGGCGAGCATGTCGATCGCCAGCCGTGCCGAAGCGTCGATCGGCACGATCTGGTCGTCTTCTCCATGGATCAGCAGCACCGGCAACGATACCGCGCGCAGGTCTTCGGTGAAGTCCGTTTCGGAAAAGGCCGCGATGCAATCATAATGTGCACTGGCGCCGCCCATCATGCCTTGCCGCCACCAGTTGCGGATCAGGCCCTCGCTCACCTCGGCGCCGTCGCGGTTGAAACCGTAAAACGGACCGGTCGGGATTTCGAGGAAGAATTGCGCCCGGTTCCGCTGGAGCGCTTCGCGAAATCCATCGAAAACCGACATGGGAAGACCGCCGGGATAGGCCGCGGTCGCGAGCATGATCGGCGGCACCGCCCCGATCAGGACGGCCTTCGACACGCGGCCGGGTTCGCTGCGAGCCACATAGCGGATCACCTCGCCGCCGCCGGTCGAGTGGCCGACATGCACCGCGCCTTGAAGATCAAGTTTCCGTGCCAGCGCCGCGACATCGGCGGCATAGGTGTTCATATCGTTGCCGGTGTCGGTCTGGTCGGACCGCCCGTGCCCGCGTCGATCGTGGGCGATCACGCGAAAACCCTTGCCCAGAAAGAAGAGCATCTGATTGTCCCAATCGTCGGCGCTGAGCGGCCAACCGTGATGGAACATGATGGGCCTGGCGGTTTTCGACCCCCAGTCCTTGTAGAAGATCTTCGTTCCGTCCTGCGTCGTCATCATCGCCATGGCTGTGTTCCTTTCGTTCGCTTGGTCATTGCGTCTGGGGTGGTTCGCTGGGCACGAGGAAACGCGCGCAAAATGCATCCATGTCGGCCGCAGGAATGTCGCGCGCAGCGCGCAGCATCACGCCCGCGTCTCGATCAATAGCGATATGGACAGGCGGGGCCGGCAGCTCGGCAATCTGAATGACGCGTTCGGCGGCCTCTCGCGAATTGAACGCGGGAAGCCTGTCCAGATCGCGCTGTCGCTTCGCGGGGCCGGAAAATGGCTCGCCGGATATGGCCGCTTTGGCCGTGCCCATGGTTGCGATCACCAGATCGACCCCCAAGCCCTTTAGTTCGTGACGATACATCGCCAACAGGGCGTCGATCGCCGCCTCGGATGCTGCGAAAGATCCGTTATATGGCAAGGGCACATGAGCCGCCCATGAGTTAATCTGGACGATACGCCCGCGCGCCATCCGCAGGGCGGGCAGGAATGCATTGATGACCGTCAATGTGCCGAAGATATTGACGTTGAACTCGTGCCGGATCGCCTCAAGGGACAGCGCCCCGATCAAACCAGACGTCAGGGTGGCGGCGCTGGTGATCAGCATGTCCAGCCCCGCGCCGTCGAGTGCGTCGGAGACACCGCCCGCCCACGCCCCCACGGCGTCGGCCTTGGCGATATCGCAGACCGCAAGGCTAACCCGGCCGCGCGAGGCTGCTCGCAGATCCTCCACCTCGTCGGCGGATGCAGCCGTCCCGAAAACAATGGCGTCTTCGGCAGCGAAACCCAACGCAATCTCCCGCCCGAAGCCGACTCCGGCACCGATGATCGCAACCGAGCGGCACCGACGGCTGGATGTCACCGGCATGAATTTTGTCTCAATCGCGCCGAAGAACCCATCATGCTCGTCCGTGCGTTGCCCGGACGATCGGCCCGACCTCATCACCCAGAAGCGTGATTGAGCGTTTCATGGCCTCGGTCTCGAGCGACGCGGTGCTCATCTGAAATGTGATGCGCGCAATTCCGCCCAGCGCGTCGCTCGCCGCCAGCATCTTGGCCGCCACGGTTCTCGGTTCGCCGACGAGGAAAGCCCCCTCTGGCCCGGCCATGTCTTCGAACTGCGCGCGCGTCGGGGGCGACCAACCGCGTTCGCGCCCGATCGTCGATGTCAGATGCGCCCAGCCGGGAAAAAAGGCATTCTTTGCCGCCGCATCACTTTCGCCGACAAAGCCCATCGCATGAACGCCGACTTTGAGGCGTTCGGACGGATGCCCGGCACGCGCGCCGGCTTCCCGATAAAGGTCGACAAGCGGGCGAAAGCGCTCGAACGATCCGCCAATGATGGCAACCATCAGGGGGAGGCCGAGGGTTCCGGCCCGCGTAAAGGATTCGGGGGTGCCGCCAACGCCGATCCAGACCGGCAGTCGGGGCTGATGGGGCCGCGGAAAGACCCCCTGCCCCGTCAGCGCGGGACGAAAGCGACCGTCCCACACGGGATGGCTTTCGCGACCCAGCGTCAGAAACAGATCGAGCTTTTCGGCAAAAAGCGCGTCATAGGCGCGCGTGTCGAGGCCGAACAGCGGGAAGGCTTCACCGAACGAACCGCGACCCACGACAAGCTCCGCGCGACCGCCAGAAATCAGGTCGAGCGTCGCAAACTCCTGAAACACGCGCACCGGGTCGGCGGCGCTCAATACCGTCACGGCGCTCGTCAGTCTGATTTGGCTGGTGCGGGCGGCGGCCGCGGCCAGGATGACAGCGGGCGCGGAGTCGAGGAACTCGGCGCGATGATGCTCGCCGATGCCAAAGACGTCGAGCCCTGCCCGGTCGGCAACCTCCACTTCCTCCAGCAGGTCGGCCATTCGACGGGTCGCCGAGGGCGGCTTCCCGGTCGCTGGATCGGCAAGAATTGCCGCAAAGCTGTCGATACCGATTTCCATAGAAAACTCCTCGCCTGCCCGTTCGAGCGGTCGGGCGTGCTGCCGTCAGTTCGGCTCAGTTGCGCGTCAGCCTGGCTGCTTCGTCGGGATCGAACATGGCGACGCCGCCCTGTGCCGCCTGAACCGGAGCCTCGTCCTGCAGGACGTCCCAATGCTCCGCCAGCCTGCCATCCTCGATCCGGAAGATATCGATAACGACCTGCGGCACGTCGGCCCAGCCGCGGATACGGCCGTGGATCACGACAAGGTCGCCTTCCGCTACGATCAGTCCAGGTTCGTAATGAACGTCCGGCGACAAACCCGCGACGAGCGCCTGCAATGTGTCCCGGCCCTGCGGGATATCGGGGTTGTGCTGAATATAATCGGGCGCATAGAGCCGTTCCACCGCCGTCGCGTCATGGCGCTGGAACAGGGATGTCATCGCATCGAGCACCAGCGCCTTGTTGCGCTGCGGGCGATCGTCGGCGCTGCGGTCGGCCGGCCGTGTGACGGTCATCTCCCCTGTCATCCTCAGAAACTGTCCGTCCGCCAGCGTCGCGAACGAATGGACGATGCCGCGATCATAGTCCTGGACGTTGGTGACCGTCGCGCCATCTTGCTCCTGCCAGCTTATCGCGAAGATAGCGTTGCCGAGGGGCACGACCTGTATTTCAACTTCCTCGATCCGGGCGAACGGCCCATATTTGATTTCGAACCGCAACTGCGTTGCCGAAACAAGCGCCAGACTGACCTCAAAAGCGGGATAGGAAACGTCAAACTCCAATCCAACGGGGAAGCGATCCATCGACATGGTTGCGACACTTTCTGTTGCGTGGTTGAGGGCCATTCGGCGAGGGCGCGGACACCGGGGCTGCCTTTGACAAACATTGTCATCGCCCTTCGAGTTAAGGTAGCCACCCATCTTGTCGTGCTGTGTCGCGCAACAAGGAACACGAAATTGGATATCGAAGATTTAAGGACCTTTGTGGAAGTGGCGGACACCGGCGGGGTGTCGCCGGCCGCGCGTCGGCTCGGCGTATCGAAATCGATCATCAGTCGGCGCCTGCAGCGGCTTGAAGCGGATTTCGGCATCCAACTTCTGGCGCGAACGACCCGCGGTGCCGCGCTCACCGAAGCCGGAACGACATTGCGCGACTATGCTGCCAGAATCTGCGCCGAAATCGATGTGGCCAGGGAGACGATCGTTCCTGCCGGCGATCTGCGCGGGCGCTTGCGACTTTCCGCGCCCCTGACGTTCGGTCCCACGCACATCGCACCCGTCCTCGCGGAGATGGCGCGACGCCATCCCATGCTGCAGATCCAGACCTGCTATAGCGATCAATTCGTCGATCTCATTGCCGAAGGCTATGACTGCGCGATCCGGATCGGCTATCTTCCCGATTCCAATTTGGTCGCGCGGCGCTTCGCCCCGATGTCCGGCGGCCTGTTCGCAAGCCCCGATTATATTGCGGCGAACGGGGCGCCGAAGACCCCGGAGGACCTTATGGAGCATCAGGCGCTGATGCAGGGGTCCGAAAGCTGGCAGCTTTTGGATGGCGACCGGATCGTGACGATCCATCCGCAAGGTCGCTTCAAGGCAGACAATGGCACTGCCCTCACCGCCGCCGCAGTGGCGGGGCTCGGCATCGCCTACCTGCCCGTCAGCCTCACGCTGGACTATGTGAGATCCGGCGCATTGATCCCACTGATGACCGATCATCCACCGCCGCCTGCGGGCGCCTATGTCGTTCGGCCCCCGGGTCAGCATCCAGCGCGAAAAATTCGGATCCT
>JASBTC010000216.1 GCA_030148625.1 Sphingobium sp.
CCGCCGGAAGCCGATTCCACGCCCGCCTGCGCGCGCGCCTCGAATGCGGCGGTGGAGGGCAGGTTGGTCACATATTTGAGCACGCCGCCCAGCGAGTTCGATCCATAGAGCGTGCCCTGCGGCCCGCGCAGCACCTCGATGCGGGCCACGTCGAACGGATCGAAGTCGGCGGCGGCGCTGCCGGCGTTGATCAGGCTTCCGCTCGATCCGAACGGCATGTCGTCGAGATAGCTGGCGACGGTCGAGCCGACCGATCCGGTATTGGCGCCGCGCAGAACGATCCGGACGACGCCCGCATCCTGCGACTGCACGTTCAGGCCGGGAACCAGCTTGGTATAGTCGGCCAGGCTGAGCGCAGCCTGGCGCTCGAGTTGCTGTTCGCCGACCACCGTCAGCGACAGCGGAACCTCCTGCAGCGTCTGTTCGCGCCGTTGCGCGGTGACGATGATCTCGTTCGTACCCTCTTCTGCGTTCTGCGCGAAGGCCGGGGTCGTCGAAAGGCAGGCGCAGAGAGCCATTCCGGCAAGCAGCCGGTTACGTAGATTTGTCATGATAATCCCCCTATTTAGGTGTGGTTAGGTCGAGATTCGGATGCTTTTGGTCTTGGCGCTTCGGTCCAAGTCGAAGCGCGATAGGCAGTCGATTTCCCGAAACCCGCGTTTCGTTCGGTCGAACTGAACTGAATTGAAGGGCTGTGATCATTGCTAAAATGACGCGCTGAGCGACGCGCCGATCGTGCGCGGTGCTATGCTGGTGGCGGCGAAGCTGGGGCGACCGGCACCGCCGATCGCGGGCGTATAGGTGATCGGAAAGGCGACCGCCGAAACCATGCCGCCGCTGTCGGTGAGATTGCGGACATAGGTGGTGAGAGAATATCTGCCGAAATTCACGCCGGCGCGCAGGTCTATCGTGGCATAGCCATCGAGCATGGGTTGTGCGCCAAAGGCTGCGCGGTGGGCGGCATTGAACAATGTGGGCTGGTCGCTCGCGAGCTGGACGGTCCCGCCGACAAAGGCGTCGGCGTCGCCCGACAGCGACCATTGATGATCGGCGGCAACGGCAAGCTTCCATTCCGGCGTGCCGGGCAACCGGTCGCCCGCGCGCCCGCCCGTCAGATTGGGACCGCCGGCAATCGGCACGGCATCGTCGCGCAGCCGGGCATCGGTATAGGCGGCATTGACGGCGACGGTGAAGCCGTTCGCGGGGCGCACGGTCGCGGCCAGTTCGAAACCTTTGCTGCGCGCGCGCCCGCCATTGCCGTTGATGCCGGTGCCGCCCGAATCGCCGTTGAAGACCGTCAGGATCAGGATGTCGCGCCAATCGATGTAAAAGGCGGATGCATCGATCGAGACGCTGCGATCGCGCGTCTCGGCGCGGACGCCCCCTTCATAGCTGATCACCGTATCCGCTTTGAATGCGGTGGGAAAACCGGCGGGCAGGCTGGAGGGGATCGCATTGGGGCCGCCGGGGCGATAGCCCTTGGCGACGCGCGCATAGATCGCGGCGTCCTCGCCCAGCTCGAAGCGTGGCGAGACCGACCAGGTGAAGACGCCCTGTGCGGATTTGCCGAGCCTGTTGGCGCCGATCCCGAACTGCAGCACGTTCTGGTCGGATCGCTGGCGATTGTGGCTGTAGCGGCCTCCGGCGGTGATATCGAAACGATCGCCCAGATGGAGCGTGCCCGTCGCGAAGCCGGCCAGCTCGCGATAGCGGGCATCGATCGTCGCCAGCGCGATTTCGTCGAACTGCTGGCCGCCGATCGTCACCTGGCGCGGGATCAGCCGCAGCGACCCGATCTCGAACGGCAGGGCGCGCTGGAACAGCAACGTGCTTTCGTCGGAATAATAACCGCCGGCGACCCATTCGAAGACATCGGAATCGGCGGAGGTGAGCCGGATTTCCTGGGTGAACTTGTCGACATACACATCGTTGCGCAGCACCACGCCCACCGTGTTCGGCGCGTCGGGCGCATAGAGCGTGTTGATCGCGACGCGCGCCGACGAATAGGAATAATCCATCAGTTTCGGACGGCGCTGGGTGGCGTAGCTGGTGATGGAGGTCAGCCGGACGGGGCCGGCATTCCAGTCGATCGTGCCGCTATAGATGCGATAATCGGTCCGGTTCCATTGCGGATAGAGCTCGAACTGCAATCGCTCTCCGCCCGCCGCGCCCGTCGCCGGATTGAACGGCTTCAGCGTCACCGGATCGGCGAAGAACCAATAGGGAGCGCCATTGTCCAGCCGTTGCGCGAGCGCCGATAGTCGGATCGACAGCGACGCCGTCGGCATCAGCAGCAGCGAGACGCGGCCACCGAAACTGTCGGTGGAATTCACGTCGCTGGCGACGCGCCCGACGCTGTCGATATAGCCGGGCTGCCGGCGGAGGAAACCGCTCGCGCGCAGCGCGATCCCGTCGCCGATCGGCAGATTGACCATCGCATTGGTCGACCAGCCCATGCTGGCGCTGCCGGACAATGCCTCGATACCGGCCTGCACGCGCGCTTCGAAGCGCGATACGTCCGGCGCGGCGGTGATGTATTTGATGACGCCGCCAAGCGCGTTCGATCCGTAGAGCGTGCCCTGCGGGCCGCGCAGCACTTCGACGCGGGCGACGTCGAACGTGTCGAAATCGCCGGCCATATCGCCCGCGTTCGAAAGGCTGCCGCTGGAGCCGAATGGGATATCGTCCATATAGACCGTGACGCTCGACCCGACCGAGCCGGCATTGATGCCGCGCAAGATGATGCGTGCCTCGCCTGGGCTGTACTGCGTGACGTTCAGGCCGGGGACGAGCTGCTGGAAATCGATGACGCTGCGGAACTGTTGCCGTTCCAGTGCCCGGCCCGGAACGACGGCAAGCGATTGTGGGACCTTGAGCAGGGTCTGTTCGCGGCGCTGCGCCGTCACGATGATGTCGGCGGCACCTTCGCCGTCATGGTCGCCGAAGCGCGCCGCGCCGGGGCCGTTTCCCGGCCCGCTCGCCCGCACCAGAGCCAGGCCGCCATTATTGCCACGGCTGGCGCGCAGGCCGGTCCCCGACAGCAGCCGCGCCAGCGCATCCTCGGCGGCATAGCGCCCCTTCACCCGCTGCGACCGCTTGTTCTTCACCAGATCCATGGGTGCGAGCACGAACACGCCGGACTGGCGCGAATAGTCGAGCACCGCCTTTGCCAGCGGCTGCGCTTCGATATCATAGGCGCGTTGCTGGGCCTCCGCCGGCGCTGCCGTGACGGCGAGCGACAGCGGCGATGCCGACATCATGGCAATGATCGCAAATCGTGTGCAATCGCCCTTCAAGACCAGCCGTCCCCAACGCCGTTTCATACGGTTCATGGGTAACAACGCGGCGGAGAGGATGGTTCGAAGGGGCGGGTGAAACTTTTTTGCAATGAAATCCTCAAGGGGCCCGCTCGACGCGAACCGCCCCGCTCTTGTTCTTCGCGATGCGGACCGGTGCCACCAGCGGAAGCGCGCCGAAAAAGGCCTCGGTATCGCCTGGCCGCAGCTCCATCGCGATGCGCAGTTCGCCGAGCGCCGGATCGGCGAGCGACACGCCGGGCGCATAATAGCGATTGAGATCGGCGACGACATCGCCCAGCCGCGCGTCGATATAGGTGCGCCGACCGCTGCGCCATTCGCCTGCTGGCACATGTTCGGCCGCGATCGGCGCGGGCGGCGCTGCGCTGAAGAAGGATGCGGGCGCATCGGGCGTCTCGATGCCCTGGCCCGCCCTCAGCGTCTGGACCGACGCGGTGGCCAGCATGGGCGCGGCTTCGCGCACCTTCACGATGCCTTCGAGCACGGACACATGCACGCGGCCACCCGAACGGTTCACGTCGAACTTGGTGCCGACCACCTGGATGCGCGCATCGCCCGCCTCGACATGGAAGGGCCGGGCGCGATCATGCGCCACTTCGAAAAAGGCCTCGCCAGCAAGCAGCGTGACGCTGCGTTCGTCCGCGTCGATCCGGGTGGCGATGCGGCTGGCCGGGCCCAGCGTGACGCGGCTGCCATCGGCCAGCGTCAGCACCCGCGTCTCGGCGATGGCGGTGCTGACCGGTGGACCGGCGGGCGCGCTCGAGACCATGTCCAGCCCGATCGCGAGCGCCAGCGACGCGGCAAGCGCCGTGGCACCACCCCAGATCAGCGCCGCTTTCGACACGATGCGCCCGGCCTGGATCCGGGATGGCGCGAGATGCGCCAGCGGATCATGCCCGCCATTGGCGGTGCCCGGCAT
The DNA here is from genome assembly GCA_030148625.1 of Sphingobium sp. Next base: position 4,237 of record JASBTC010000216.1, read on the forward strand.
CGCCGGTGCGGCCTCATCAGCGGATGCGGGAGCCTTCAACTTCGCGAAGAGCGCACCTTCGCCCAGTTGCAGCGCGGTGCGAGCGGTCAGGTCGAAGGCGCGCGCGTGGCGCGGATCGGCGGCGAGCCATGCGTCGAGCGCATCGAGATCAGTGTCGCTGATGTCGTCGCCGAGCGACAGCGCATACCATTCGGCCGCCTGGGTCAGCACCGCATCGTCGAGATCGAGCGCGCTCGCCATCAGAGGGCCTCGCTTTCGCCGGAGGCGTTGATCGCGAGCGTGCACTGCGCCAGCGCCGACGCCATCAACTGGCGGACGCGCGTCTCCGAAACGCCCAGGCGCCGGGCGATTTCGACATAGCGGAGGTCGTGCACGATATGCAGCGTCATCACTTCGCGTCTCTTGGGTTCCATCCTGTCCAGCGTCGCGCCGACGATCGCCAGATGCTCCTTCGCGATAAAGACGCGCTCGGTATCCAGATTCGCAGGGGTATCGCCCGACTGGAAGAATTCGACATCGTCACGGGCGGCCAGACGCACCTTCGCGCGGCGCCGCTGATCGAGCACGAAGTTGCGCGCCGCGATGAACAGATAGGACCGCGGATTGCTCACCGTTTCCGCCGCTTCGAGCTTCGCGAAATTCTCGAAGGCGCTTTGCACCGCTTCCTCGGGCTCGGGCGGGCCCGATCCGAACTGACGTTCGATAGCGCGGCACAGGTCGCTCCAATGGCTGCGATAGACGCGTTCGATCGCGCCGCGCGAGCGGTCGCTGCGCGGTGCGGTCTCGAACTTCTGCGACTCCGGTTTCGCCACGGCCATCCCTCTCGGCCCACCAAAGCCAATCGGGCACGATATGGCAATAAGCGGTGGTGTCCGTCCTGCACGAACCGCTCTCAATAATGCGGAGTTCGGTCCTTGAAGGTGGCAACCCAGGTCGTCGGGTTCGGCCACTCGGCCAGGGCAACCAGGCGGCGTTGCCTTTTATCCTTTCGGCAGGATCGCGCGTTCGCGCACCATGCGCGAGAAGGCGCCGAGGGAGCATGCACGAGGCTGTGTCGAATTGCCGCAGCCGGGCATTGCGAGATATTGGCGGAAAGCACCCTGCCGATCCGTCAGAACGCGCTGGTAACGCAACTGGTCCATCGTTTGTGCGCGGTAGAAGGCCCGGACATAGCGGGCGCCCCTGGCATCGCGCAGCAATTCGAAACCCATCGCGCTTCCGGGCGGCACGTCGCCGGCGGGATAGCTCGGCACCGCCCATCGGACCCGCATGAAGCCGCCGAGATCGGCGATGTTGGTGTCGTGCCCGGCGAGCAATGTGAGTTTGGCGCCGCGCGGTGAGGAAAGTGCTTCCAATATCTCCATCGCGATCGGTGCGGCGGCGACGCGCGCGACATAGTCGGGGCTGTTCGAATATTTGAATTTGAGCGGGTGGAAGCGCAGCAGCCGTTCGATTTCGGCGCGCGTAATGCGACCCCAGCCGACATCCTTCATCGGCATGCCTTCGAGATATTCGAGCAGGAAGGTCTGGCTGGCAGTCGATCCGACATCGATGGGCCCTTCAAGTCCCGGGCGATCGTGCGCGGCGGCGACGAGTTCGCTGGGATCCCGAAGCAACGGGCAGGTGGGCAGGGTGCAGTCGAGCACACGGGCCAGCAGTTCCAGGTCGGATCGATAGGCGCGGCTCTCCGCGGCAATGCTGCCTCCCGGCGCGGTGGCGAGCGCTTCGCGATATGCGCGGGTGCCGTCGAACCAGGACGGCGTGTCGTCAAGGCCGTGGAATATGGGATCGGGATCGCCATCCCGAGGGTGGGAGACGTCGGCCCGGCAACCCGGCATAAAGCCTTCTCCCCAGCTCTCGGCCGTCCGGATCGCACGCTGCTTGCCGCTGGCCTTGAGCACCACGGCGCCCGGGGCAGGGCATTCGCGGTCGAACAATCCACGCCGCGCATAATATGCGCGATCGCCTGCGCCCAGCAGCTTCACGCCCGCGGCGCCACGCGGAGTCAGCAAGCCGAAATCGACGGGCCAACTGGGCCATGTGTTCGCCGAGTAGTTCACCGGAACCGGATTGGCTTTTGTTGGCGGACGGATGCCGTGGCGCATCATCATCACGACGCGCTCGAGCTTGAGTGCCGGAGCGGGCGTATGTGGCCTGGCCGCCGCAGGCGAAGCCAGCATCGTGGCGATGGCGGCGGCGACAGATAGGAACTTCATGATATCCTCCGGCGGAGCGCTGATCCGAATTCGCAACGTTTATTCCATATTTATATAGAATGGAATATTATTCTGCCGGCCCGCTATCGGCGGTGCCTGGGTGATGCCCATATGATCCGATCACAGCGATCTCTGCCCGGCATTGCGCGGAATCCGAATCGGCGGGAAGCGGCGGCCACGCCGCCACGGTCTCGGACTGGATGGCATTCATACCCCGCAGCGCGAGAACAATGGAATGCGCGAGCTTCGGGTTTCTGCAAGATAAATTCTATTTCTGTTGCAATATGGAATTTCTGTTCGTATTGTGAGTCCTGCCGAAAAACTGGGTCAGGTCCAACTGCATCCGGTGCGCTTGGGGAGGAAGAGCATGAAGAAGGTAATTGCCGGTCGTGGATTCGGCCAAATTCTCGCCGGAATCAGCGCATGGGCATTGGCGCTCGCCATCGCGAGCCCGGCAATGGCACAGGAAACGGCCCAGGAACCGGCAAAACAAGACGCGGCCGAGGCCGATACGATCGTCGTCACCGGTCAGCGCGCATCCGACCGCGCCTCGCTGCTCAAGAAGCGCGATGCCGACAATACCAGCGAGGTCGTGTCCGCCAACGATGTCGGCAAGTTGCCGGACCAGAATGTCGCCGAAGCCGTTCGCCGCCTGAGCGGCGTTTCGGTCGCGACCGACAAGGGCGAAGGCCGCTACCTCATTATTCGCGGTATCGAGCCGAACCTGGCCAACGTCACGCTCAACGGCCAGACTGCCTCGGCACCCGAGCCCGAAAGTCGCAACGTCAAGCTCGACGACATCCCGTCGGCGCTGATCGGCTCGGTCACGGTCATCAAAACACTGACGCCCGATCTCGACGCCAATGCGATCGCCGGCCAGGTCGATATCGACACCGTCTCCGCATTCGACAAGAAATCGTTTTTCGCCAGCGCCCGCGGCATTGGCGGCTTTTATCAGGACACCGACCGGAGGGCGCGCGAAGGCGATGTCTCGGTCGGCGGCACGTTCGGCAACAATCGCCAGTTCGGCCTGGTTGTTGCGGGCAACTACTCGAAGCGTCCCTCCTATTCCGAGGACGTGCTGTCGACGAGCCGCCAGCTCGTCAACAACATCGACCTGCCGGCCGAACTCGACCAGCGCATCTACGATCCCGCGATCCGCACCCGCAAAGGCGCCGTCGCCAATTTCGATTTCCGCCCGTCCGACGACGTGAAGCTGTTCGCACGCGCCATGTATTCGCAGTTCGGCGACAACGAGATACGCAACCGCTTCCGCTTCTTCTTCCCCGGTGACAACAATGTCGCAGACACCACCACACTGCCGCCGGGCTATTCGGCACTGAGCACGGCCGGCGGGACGATCAATTCGACGACCGCGCGCCGCCTGCTTCGCAAACGCCAGGAGACCACCAAGACCACGACCTATTCGACGGGCGGCGAGTTCAACTTCGGCGGCATCGAACTGAGCGCCGAATATACTTATGCCAAGTCCAGCAAGAAGGATCCGGTCCGCGACGAGGTCGAATATCGCGCCGCCGCATCGACCGGGCTCGGCGCGACCTTCGTGACCGGTGCGGGCCTGCTCGACAGCTTTACCGCCAATGCCGCGGCGCTCAATCCGGCCAATTACCGCCTCAACAACTACAAGCAGGTCTCACGCGTTGCGGGCGAGACGCTCAACCAGTTCCGGATCGACCTGAAGATTCCGGTCGACGGCCTGGGCGTGGGGAGCTCGCTCAAGTTCGGCGGCAAATATCTCAACCGGGACCGTTTCCAGGATCAGACCGGCCGCACCTTTACTGCCGTGTCGGGCACCGCCGGTACAAGGACCCTTGCCGCCGATCTCGACCAGACGATCGCGACGACCTTTGACGGCGCCTTCACCTTCGGGCCGACCATCAACATGAACTCGGCACAGGCATTTGTCTTCGCCAACAACACGAATCCCGCACAGTTTACGGTCAACGCCGCCGATCAGGTCGCACAGTCCAAGACGTCGGACTACAAGGTCCACGAGAAGGTGATGGCCGCCTATGCGATGGCGACGATCAAGGCCGATGGCCTCACGGTAATTCCGGGTGTGCGTGTCGAACGGACCGAGGGCGACACCGCGGCGATCATCTATCGTGCCGGCGTCACCACCTTGGCCAGCGACTTCGATTCCTTCGGCCATTATCAGTATACCGACTTCTTCCCGGGGGTGAACGCCAAGTACGAATTCAACCGCAACCTGCAGGCACGCGCTGCGATCACCACCGCGATCGGACGCCCGCCATTCGTCAACCTGGCGCCGACGGTCACGGTCGATACCGCATCCAACACCGTCAACCAGGGCAATCCCGGGCTCAAGGCGCAGCGCTCGCTCAACCTCGACGCCGCCCTCGAATATTATTTCACCGGTGAAGGCGGCGTCTCGGTGTCGGTATTCTTCAAGCGTATCAAGAACCCGATCTTCGCCACCACCGCGCTCAATCAGACCGGCACGTTCGGCGGCGTCGCGCTGACCAATGCGACGGTCAGTTCATTCGGCAACGGGACCGAGGCGACGCTCAAGGGCATCGAGTTCGCGGTCCAGAAGCCGCTGACCTTCCTGCCTTCGCCGCTCGACGGCTTCGGCGTGAATGCGAACCTGACGCTCTCGGACTCGACGCTGAAGGTGCCCGGCCGCACGATCCATACCCCGCTGGTGGGTCAGGCCAAGAGGATCGCCAGCGCACAGCTTTATTACGAGAAATACGGCCTGTCGGCACGCGTCGCGCTTTCGTATCGTTCCGGCTATCTCGACACCGACGGGGGGCTCAACGTCGCCGATCCGACCGGCAATTCGGACGGCTATTTCGGCAAGATCACCACGGTCGACGCGCGGATCGGCTATCGCCCGATGAAGTATCTGGAGGTGTTCGTCGAAGGCACCAACCTGACCGATGCGCAGGACTATTATTATTTCGCGACGCCATCTCGCTTCCGCGAAGTCGAGAAATACGGCCGTTCGATGCGCGTTGGTCTGTCGCTGACCTATTGACCTGACAATGGTCGGGGTTTCGAGCCCCGGCCTGCATTCCCTCCATGCCGATCATCCCTGAGGGGCCGGGTATTCCCGGCCCCATTTCGTGTCAGAGCCGCACCAGCTCGCCGGTCGCCGCCGACCTGGCGGCCGCCTCGGCCAGCGCGAGCGCGAAGACGCCATCGCGATGGCCGATCAGCGGCCGGGCGGTGCCGTCGATGATGTCGGCGAAATGCTCGCCTTCGCGAGCGTACGCGACCGCATAGCGATCGAGGAAGAAGTTCTGCAGCCTGCCGCCGGTACTGCCGGCTTCGCCCCAGGTTTCGACGGTGGTCTCGAGCTGGTTCTGCGCGCGGATCATGCCCTTCGATCCGAAAGCCTCGATGCGCTGGTCATAACCATAGCCGCTGCGCCGGCTCGACGAGATGACGCACAGCTTGCCCGACGCCGTGCGCAGGATGGTCTTGGCGGTATCGGCGTCGCCCGCCTCGCCGATCGCCGGGTCGACAAGGACCGAGCTCGACGCGAACACCTCGGTGATCTCTTCAGCGAGCAGCCAGCGCGCCATGTCGAAATCGTGGATCACCATATCCTTGAAGATCCCTCCCGAGACCCGGACATAGTCGATCGGGGGCGGGGCAGGGTCGTGGCTGATGATGTGCAGCGTCTCGAGGTTGCCGACTTCGCCGCCGGCGAGCCGCGCCTGCAGGCTGGCGAAATTGGTATCGAAGCGGCGGTTGAAGGCGAGGAACAGCCTGGCCCCGAGCGCTTCGAGCCGTTCTGCGGCCATGCGCGTGCGGTCCAGATCCTGATCGAGCGGCTTTTCGCAGAACACCGCCTTGCCCGCTTCGGCCGCAGCCAGGCTGTAATCGAGATGCGTGTCGGTCGAGCTGGCGACGATCACGCCCTTGATCGCCGGATCGGCGAGCGTGTCCTCGATCGAAGAGACCCGCGCACCATGGCCAGCGGCGAGCGCAGTGGCGGCATCCGCGATCGGATCGACGATGCGGGCGAGGCGGAGGCGCGGATTGGCGACGACATTGGCCGCGTGGATCTTGCCGATGCGGCCGGCGCCGATAAGGGCGATATCGTGCATTCTATCCTCTCTAAAAATGGAACATATGTTCCTTAGCGCATGTCGTCGACGAGCGCGATAGTTGCGTTCCAAAAATCGAACAGATATTCTGGTTTTTCACCGGGAGAAATTTCACTGATGACCGATGCTTCGACTGCCCCGGTGACTGCCGAGCAATTACGCGCCGAGATCGTGCGGCGCTACGAGACGCTGAGCAAGCGTCTCAAGCAGATCGCGCGCTATATTCTCGACGAGCCGAACGACATTGCACTCGAAACGCTGGCGGTGATCGCGGCGCGCTGCGGCGTGCAGGCCTCGGCGATCGTGCGTTTCGCCCAGAGCTTCGGCTTCGAGGGCGCGAGCCAGATGCAGCGGCTGTTCCGCGACGGGCTGCTCAGCAACAACGCCGCGCTCGGCTATTCCGAACGCGTTCGCCAACTCGGCGAGACTGCGAACAACCAAGGCGCGGATCCCGCCGCGCTGCTTGCCGAGTTCATCGAGGGCAATATGCTCGCGCTGCAGAATCTGGTGCAGACGGTGAGCGGCGCGGACATGAAGGCTGCGGTCGACGCGATCGCTGCGGCGGAGACCGTGCATGTCGTCGGTTTTCGCCGCTCGTTCCCGGTCGCATCCTATATCGCCTATTCGCTGCTGCAGGCCGGGAAACGCGCGATCTTCATCGACGGTGTCGGCGGACTGGGCATGCAGCAGGTCCAGGCGATGGGCGAGAACGACCTGCTGATCGCGATCAGCTATCAACCCTATTCGGAAGAGACGGTCGCGATCGTCGAGGCGGTGCGCGCGCGCGGGCACACGGTTCTGGCGATCAGCGACAGCCTGGTCAGCCCGGTCGCAAAACCGGCGCAGCATGTGCTTCAGGTACGCGAATCGGAGGTGCGCAAATTCCGTTCGCTCTCCGCCTCGATGTGCCTTGCCCAGGCGCTGGTCATCAACTTCGCGTTCGAAGCGAGCCGCCAGCCGGCGAAGCGCCGGGCCAAGGGCAGATAGCCGGAAAACATACGTTCCAAACGCTTATTTTTTTGAAACATCTGTTGCAAACAGAAATTCGTTGGAATAGATGTTGCAGACCACGGAGAGGCGGTCTGAACAACATATGGCTGAGAGCATTGGGGCATCAGACGGCGAACGTCGGCTCGATCTCATCACGCTGGGGCGTGCCGGGATCGACCTGTATGGCGAGCAGATCGGCGGCCGGCTGGAAGACATGGCGAGCTTTGCCAAATATATCGGCGGCAGCCCGACCAATACCGCCATCGGCGCATCGCGGCTCGGGCTCGATGCCGGACTGCTGACCCGGGTCGGGGGCGATCATTTCGGCCGTTTCATCCGCGAGGAGTTGCAGCGCGAAGGTGTCGAGACGACGGGGGTCGTGACCGATCCCGACCGGCTGACCGCGCTGGCGATCCTCGGCATTCGCGATCCCGACACTTTTCCGCTGATCTTCTACCGCGAGAATTGCGCCGATATGGCGCTGGCCGCCGACGATGTGGATCCCGCCTTTGTGGCGCGCGCCGGCGCGCTGCTGATCAACGGCACGCATCTGTCCCGGCCGGGTGTGTTCGCGGCAAGCATGAAGGCCGCCGAACTGATGAAGGCGCAAGGCGGGCGCGTGATCTTCGACATCGACTATCGTCCGGTCCTGTGGGGGCTGGCGGCCAAGGCGAATGGTGAGGACCGTTTTGTCGCGAGCGCCGCGGTCACCGCGGAACTCCAGCGCGTGCTCCCTTTTTGCGACCTGATCGTCGGCACCGAGGAAGAGGTGCATATCCTTGGCGGTACCACCGATACCGTTGCGGCGCTGCGCGCGATCCGCGCCAGCAGCGATGCGTTGCTGGTATGCAAGCGCGGCGCCGCTGGATGCGTGGCATTCCCGGGTGACGTGCCCGACGACTTGGGCGACGGCATTGTCGGGCGCGGCTTTCCGATCGAAGTGTTCAATGTGCTCGGCGCAGGGGATGCGTTCATGGCCGGGTTCCTGCGCGGCTGGTTGCGCGGGATGCCGATCGCCAAATGCTGCGAGATCGCCAATGCCTGCGGCGCGATCGTGGTGTCGCGCCACGGCTGCGCGCCGGCAATGGCGTCATGGGAGGAACTGCAGGTCTTCCTGCGCGGAACATGGCCGCATCGCCTTCGCGAGAGCGCCGTGCTCGAACAACTGCACTGGTCGAGCAACCGGCATGGCGAGCATCGCGAACTGACCGTGCTCGCGATGGATCATCGCAGCCAGTTCGACGATCTTATCGCAGATCTCGGTACCGGAGATGCCGATCAGGTCGCGCATTTCAAGAATCTCGCGCTCAGGGCGGTCGAGCGGCTCGCCGGCGGCGATCCGCGTTACGGGATGCTGCTCGACGGACGTTTCGGTGCGCGTGCGCTCGAAGCGGCGGCGGACCTGCCCTATTGGATCGGCCGCCCGATCGAGTTGCCGGGCTCGCGTCCGATCGTGTTCGAAGGCTCGCCCGATGTCGCCGCGACGCTCCGCGAATGGCCGATCAACCATGTCGTCAAATGCCTCGTCTTCTATCATCCGGACGACGAGCCCGAGATGATCGCGCGGCAGGATCGCCAGATCCTGCGCCTGTTCGACGCCTGCCGTGCGACGCGGCACGAATTCCTGCTCGAGGTCATCGCGTCCAAGCACGGCACGGTCGACAGCGACACGATCGCGCGCGTCATCGACCACATCTATGCGCTCGGCGTCTATCCCGACTGGTGGAAGCTCGAGCCCGCCGAAGATGCGGCGACCTGGAGCGCGATCGAGGCGGCGATCCTGCGCCATGACCCCTTGTGCCGCGGCATCGTCCTGCTCGGCCTGTCCGCGCCACAGGAGGAATTGCTGGCCGGGATCAGCACCGCGGCGGGCTTTCAGCTGGTCAAGGGTTTCGCGGTCGGGCGCACGATCTTCCACGACGTCGCGACGCGCTGGCTGTCGGGCGAGATCGATGACGACAAGGCGGTTGATGCGCTGGCGGAGAATCTGCGCATATTGGCGGATGCGTGGCGCGCGGCGCGCCACATCAAGGAAGCGGCGGCCTGACGATGACCAAGACGGTGCGCCTGACGATGGCGCAGGCCCTTTGCCGATATCTGGCGGCGCAGTCGGTGGAGATCGACGGTGAGACCATCTCCTGTTTCGCCGGTGTATGGGCGATATTCGGGCATGGCAATGTCGCCGGCATGGGGGAGGCGCTGGCCGGAATTGGCGATGCGCTGCCGACCTGGCGTGCGCATAACGAGCAGGGCATGGCACATGCCGCGATCGCCTTCGCCAAGCAAATGCGACGCCGGCGCGTCATGGCGTGCACCACCTCGATCGGGCCGGGCGCGACCAATATGGTGACCGCGGCGGCGCTCGCGCACGTCAACCGGTTGCCGGTGCTGTTCCTGCCCGGCGACGTCTATGCCAGCCGCCGGCCCGACCCGGTGCTTCAGCAGATCGAGGATTTCGCGGACGCCACGGTCAGCGCCAATGACTGTTTCAGGCCGGTCTCGCGCTATTTCGATCGTATCACCCGGCCAGAGCAGATTCTGGACGCGTTGCCGCGGGCGATGCAGGTGCTGACCGATCCGGCCATGTGCGGGCCGGTGACGCTCTGCCTGTGCCAGGACGTGCAGGCAGAGGCGTTCGATTACCCCCTGAGCTTCTTCGCCGCGAGGACATGGCGCCAGCGCCGCATCCGCCCCGACGAATGCGAACTTGCGGCCCTGGTCGACGCGATCCGCGCGTCCGAGGCGCCGCTGATCGTCGCGGGCGGCGGCGTACTCTATTCGCGCGCCGAGCATCTGCTCGCCGATCTGGCCGGGCGCACCGGAATGCCCGTCGCCGAGACGCAGGGCGGCAAGGGCGCGCTGGCATGGGATCATCCGCAGGCGCTTGGCGCGATCGGCGTGACCGGCACCAGTGCGGCGAACTGCGCGGCGGAGGCGGCGGACCTCGTCATCGGCATCGGCACGCGCCTGCAGGATTTCACCACCGGTTCGCGCACCCTGTTCGCGGGCAAGCGGCTGTTCCAGGTCAATATCGTCCAGCATGATGTCGGCAAACAGGCGGCCGAGCCGGTCCTGGGCGATGCCGGGGCCACGCTCGAAGCGCTGTCCGCAGCGCTCGGTGACTGGCAAACAAGCACCGCATGGCGCGAACAGAATGCCGAAGCCATGGGCGAATGGAATGCGGCCTGGGATGCCGCGACCGTAACCGGCGATGCGCTTCCTTCGGACGCGCAGGTCATCGGCGCGGTCTGGCGCCAGGCCGGCGACGACGCCACCGTGGTCTGCGCCGCTGGCGGCCTTCCCGGCGAGTTGCACAAGCTTTGGCGCTCGCACCGCCCCGGCGGCTATCATGTCGAATATGGCTTCTCGTGCATGGGTTATGAAATTGCCGGTGGGCTGGGCGTCAAGATGGCCGACCCGTCGCGCGACGTGTACGTCATGGTCGGCGACGGCAGCTATCTGATGCTCAATTCCGAGCTCGCCACCTCGGTGATGCTCGGCCACAAGATCACCGTCATCCTGCTCGACAATCGCGGCTATGGCTGCATCAACCGGCTGCAGCAGGGCACCGGCGGACGGCCGTTCAACAATCTGCTCGCCGACACCCGGCACGACACGCTTCCCGAGATCGATTTTGCCCGCCATGCTCGCAGCCTTGGCGCAACCGCTGAGAAGGTCGACGGCATCGCCGGCCTCGAAGCGGCGCTGGTCCGTGCGGCGGCATCGGACACAAGCTACGTGATCGTCATCGATACCGATCCCGCCATCGTCACCGAAGCCGGCGGCTATTGGTGGGACGTGGCGGTCCCTGAAGTCTCGGCGCGCGCGGAGGTTCAGGCCGCACGCCGCGCCTATGAAAACAAGCTGACCGGAGAGAGCGAATGAGCATCCGCTGGGGCGTCAGCCCGATCGCCTGGTGCAACGACGATATGCGCGAACTGGGCGGCGACACCACGCTCGACGCGTTGCTGACCGACGTGAAGGAAATCGGTTTCGATGGCGTCGAACTCGGCAATAAATTCCCGCGCGATCCCGAGACGCTGGCGCCGATCATGGCGCGCTATGGCCTCGATATCGTCGGCGGCTGGTATTCGTCGAACCTGCTGATCCGCGACGCGGACGCCGAGATCGCGGCGCTGGCCGATCACCTGGCCCTGCTCGAATATATGGACTCGTCAGTGTTCATTCTGGCCGAGACCTCGAACGCGGTCCATTGCGACCGCTATGGCAGCCGGCTCGATACGCATCCGGTGCTGGCGCCGGGCGACTGGAAACAGTTCGGCGAACGGCTGAACAGCGTCGCGCGCTATATCAACGATCGCGGCATGCGCTTCGCCTATCATCATCACCTCGGTACCGTCGTCGAGACGAAGGACGAACTCGATCGATTTTTCGACGCGACGCAGGATCATGTCGGGCTGGTGCTCGATACCGGTCATGCGCTGTTCGGCGGGATCGAGCCGATCGATGTGATCAGGGCGCGCCCCGAGCGGGTGACCCACGTCCATTGCAAGGACGTCCGCACCGCCAAATACGATATGTTCCGCGCCAACGGCACCAGCTTCCTCAACGGCGTGGTCGGCGGCATGTTCACCGCGCCTGGCGACGGCGACTATGACTATGCTCCCTTCATGCGTGCATTGGCGGAGATCGACTATTCGGGCTGGATCGTGATCGAGGCGGAGCAGGATCCGGCGGTCGCCAATCCCCGCGACTATAGTCAGCTCGGACTCGATACGCTCAAGCGGCTCGCCACACAGGCGGAGCTCGCCTGATGTCGCTTCTCGTTCATTCGGGTGCGCCCGCCGCCGACGGAACCGTGCTGGACGTCACGCCGGAAAGTGCCGGCTGGACCTATGTCGGGTTCCGCGTCGTCAAGCTGGCGGCGGGGCAGGGTTATGCGCACCGCGAGCAGGGTCGCGAGGCGTGCCTGGTCATATTGTCCGGAACGGTTTCGATCGAGGCGGGCGGCGAAACCCTTGAAGCGCTGGGTGGGCGCAAGAACGTGTTCGACGGCGCGGCGACCTCGGTCTACCTGCCCGCCGGCACCGACTATGCGATCCGCGCGACGGATGTCGCCGAAGTCGCGATCTGCACCGCCCCCGGCACGGGTGCGGGGCTGGTCCGTGTGATCCGGTCCGACCAGGTCGAAGTCCGCGGCAAAGGCAGCAACACGCGCCACGTCCGCAACATCCTTGCCGACACCGACCAGGCGGAGAGTTTGCTCGTCGTCGAAGTGATCACGCCCGGCGGCAACTGGTCGAGCTATCCGCCGCACAAGCACGATCAGGACGCCTTCCCCGAGGAGACCTTTCTCGAGGAGACCTATTATCACCGCCTGTCGCCGCCGCAGGGCTTCGCCTTCCAGCGCGTCTATACCGACGCGCGCGACATCGACGAGACGATGGCGGTCGAAGATGGCGACGTGGTGATGGTGCCGCGCGGCTATCACCCGGTCGGCGCGCCGCACGGCTACGACCTTTATTATCTGAATGTGATGGCGGGGCCCCGGCGCAACTGGGTGTTCCGCAACGATCCCGCGCATGACTGGATCGTGCGCCAATAAGGAACTGCATGGTGAGACAGATCGACCACTTCATCGCCGGTGGCTTCGCGGGGGGCGCGTCGGCGCGCAGCGGCGACGTGTTCGACCCGAGCACGGGCGAGGTGCAGGCCCGGGTTTCGCTCGGCACGCAGGTCGAACTCGATGCCGCGGTCGCCGCGGCGGCAAAGGCACAGCCCGGCTGGGCGCTGACCAATCCGCAGCGCCGTGCGCGCGTGATGTTCAACTTCAAGGCCCTGATCGAGCGGGAGATAGAGGCGCTGGCGCGCCTGCTCGCCTCCGAGCATGGCAAGGTGATCGCCGATGCCAGGGGCGATATCCAGCGCGGCCTCGACGTCATCGAATTCTCGACGGGTATCCCGCATGCGCTGAAGGGCGAATATACCCAGGGCGCCGGCCCCGGCATCGACGTCTATTCGATGCGCCAGCCGATCGGCATCGGTGCTGGGATCACGCCGTTCAATTTCCCGGCAATGATCCCGATGTGGCTGTTCGGCCCCGCGATCGCGGCCGGCAATGCCTTCATTCTGAAGCCCAGTGAGCGCGACCCGAGCGTGCCCGTTCGCCTGGCGGAGCTGATGCTGGAGGCGGGGCTGCCCGACGGCATCCTCCAGGTCGTCCATGGCGACAAGCAGATGGTGGACGCGATCCTCGATCATCCCGCGATCGGCGCGGTGAGCTTTGTCGGCAGTTCCGATATCGCGCATTATGTCTATTCGCGCGGCGTTGCCGCCGGAAAGCGCGTCCAGGCGATGGGCGGCGCGAAGAATCACGGAATCGTGATGCCCGACGCGGACATGGACCAGGTCGTCGGCGACTTGTGTGGTGCGGCATATGGTTCGGCGGGCGAACGCTGCATGGCATTGCCGGTGGTGGTGCCGGTGGGCGACCGAACCGCCGATATCCTGCGCGAGAAACTGATCCCGGCGATCGCCGCACTCAAGGTCGGCGTTTCGACCGATGCCGAGGCGCAGTACGGCCCGGTGGTGAACGCCGCGCACAAGCAGCGCGTCGAGAACTGGATCCAGACCGGCGTCGACGAAGGTGCCGAGCTCGTCGTCGACGGTCGCGGTTTCGCGCTGCAAGGGCATGAGCAAGGCTTCTTCATCGGCCCCAGCCTGTTCGACCATGTCACGCCCGATATGCAGGCGTACCGCGAAGAGATTTTCGGCCCGGTCCTCCAGATCGTCCGCGCGCAGAGCTTCGAGGACGCGATCCGCCTGCCGAGCGATCATCAATATGGCAACGGCGTCGCGATCTTCACGCGCAACGGCCATGCCGCGCGCGAATTCGCGCATCGCGTCAATGTCGGCATGGTCGGCATCAATGTGCCGATCCCCGTGCCCGTCGCCTATCACAGCTTCGGCGGCTGGAAGCGCTCGGGCTTCGGCGACACCAACCAGCACGGCATGGAAGGCGTCCGCTTCTGGACCAAGGTCAAGACCGTGACCCAGCGCTGGCCCGATGGCGGGGCCGGCGACAGCGCCTTCGTCATTCCGACGATGGGGTGAAACCGCGCTTCCGGAAAACCGGAAGCGGAACAGGCTCGGATGCCGGCACCAGAGCGGCGGCGAGCGGGAGAGCAAGCATGCTGAAGGCATTTGCGACGGGGCCGGACCTTCCGATCAGGACCGATATCGACATCGACGCCACCTATCGGCGGCATCGCACGCGCATCATCATCGCGATCACCGCGGGCTATGCCGTCAGCTATATGTGCCGTCTGGCGATCAACGTGGTGAAGAAGCCGCTGATCGACGGCGGTATCTTCACGCCCGAGGATCTCGGCAATATCGGCTCGGCGCTGTTCTATTCCTATGCGGCGGGCAAGCTGATCAACGGCTTCGTTTCCGACCATGCCAATGCCCGCAAGTTCATGGCGATCGGGCTCGTCATATCGGCGCTGTGCAACATCGTGATGGGCTTTTCCACCACGGTTGCGGTCGCGACCATCGTGTGGGGGCTGAACGGCTGGTTCCAGAGCTATGGCGCCCCGGCCTGTGTGGTTTCGCTGGCAAGCTGGTTCTCGAACAGGGAACGCGGGCGCTTCTACGGCATCTGGTCGACCGCGCATTCGATCGGAGAGGGGCTGAATTTCCTCGTCACGGCGTCGCTGGTCGCGGCGCTGGGCTGGCATTGGGGTTTTTGGGGTCCGGGTATTGCGACGCTGGTCGCTGCTGTGGCCACCTATTTCGCGATGGCCGATCGTCCCCGAACCATGGGCCTGCCCACCGTCGCCGACTGGAAGGGCGATCGCTACGAACCGACCGCGGACGAGGCCGCCGCGATCGCTGCGACACCGCCCCGTGGCGTGTTCGCGACCCAGCTCACCATCCTCAGGATCCCGGCGGTGTGGATCCTCGCCGTCTCGAGTGCGCTCGTGTATGTCACGCGCTACGCGATCAACAGCTGGGGCATCCTGTATCTCCAGGAAATCCGGGGCTACTCGCTCGTCGAGGCAGGCTCGATGCTGACGATCAGCACGCTCGCCGGTATCGCCGGCGCGGTGACATATGGCTTCATCTCGGACACATTCTTCGGCGCGCGGCGTCCGCCGGCCAATCTGTTGTTCGGCGTGGTCGAACTCATCGGACTGTTGCTGTTCTTCTTTGGCCCCACGGGCGTGCTGTGGACGGGCTTGTCGATGATATTGTTCGGGCTCGGCATGACCGGCCTGGTCACCTCGATCGGCGGGCTGTTCGCGATCGACATCTGCCCCAAACGGGTCGCGGGCGCGGCGCTCGGGATGGTCGGCGTGTTCAGCTATCTGGGCGCCGGGATCCAGGAGACCGTGAGCGGCAAGTTGATCAACGGCGGCATGACCTTGGTCGACGGCGTACGCCATTATGATTTCACCGCGGCGATCTGGTTCTGGATCGGCGCGTCACTGCTGTCGGTGCTGCTCAGCTCGACACTCTGGAACACGCGCCTGCGCGACTGAGGACAGAAGATGGATCGACGCAAATTCCTGTGGGGCGCAAGCGCACTGACGATGCTTGCGGGGCTGCCCCGCCGCGTGATGGCCGCGGTCGCGCCGGGCTATCCCCGACTGCTCGAGGGGCCGATGATCGGGGCATCCTCGACCACCGGGTTCAAAGTGTGGAGCCGGGCCAGCGGGACGTTCGGCGTGGCGGTCGAATATGCCACCGATCGGGCATTCACCGATGCGAAGACCACAGCCGTCGTGCCAGCGACCGAGGCCGACGATCTCGTTACGCAAATCGAGGTGAGCGGCCTCAAACCCGACACGTCCTATTATTATCGCATCAGAACCGACGGCATTGCCGATCGCCACCAGCCCATCGCGTTCCACACCCGCACCGCGCCGGCCGGTCCACGCCCGATCCGCATCGCCTTCGGATCGTGCGCGCGCGTCCAGCTCGATCCGCAACAGCCGGTGTTCGATGCGATCGCGGCGATGGAGCCCGATCTGTTCCTGTGGCTGGGCGACAACATCTATGCCGACAGCGACGCGGAGGCGGCGTTCAGCGACATTTATGCACGCCAGCGCAGCGTCGCCAGCCTCCAGCCGCTGCTGCGTTCGGTGCCGCAACTCGCGATCTGGGACGATCACGATTTCGGCCATAATGATTCCGACGGCACCAATCCGGTCAAGCAGATGACGCTTCGGCAGTTCAAGCGCTGGTGGGCCAATCCGGCATCGGGACTGCCCGATACAGCCGGGATATTCTTCCGCCACAGCTTCGGCCCCGTCGACATCTTCATGCTGGACGGGCGCTATCACCGCGATGCGCCATCGGCGCCAAACGGCCCCACGAAGACGATGCTCGGCCAAGCGCAAAAGGCGTGGCTCAAACGCGAGCTCAAGGCATCCAGGGCGGTCTTCAAGCTGCTCGTCTCGGGTACGGGCTGGTCGTGCGCCGAGCGTGGCGGCGACAGCTGGGCGATGTATCTCGACGAGCGGAACGAACTGCTCGATTTCATCCGCGACAACCGGATCGGGGGCTGCCTCGGCATTTCCGGCGACGTCCATATGGGCGAGGCCAATTGCGTGCCGTGGAGCGAGAAGGGCGGCTATGATTTCTACGATCTGGTCAGTTCCGGGCTGGCCCAGCTGCTCAGCCCGAAATTCGTCGATCAGCTGCCCGAAGTCCGCCTGCGCAACCCCTGGGTGGGCAGCGCGAATTTCGGCGTGCTCGATTTCACCTTTGGCGCCGATCCCGGGGTGGAGATGAGCGTGCGCAACGTGATCGGCTCGCCGGTGTTCGACCCGATCATCGTCAAGGCCGCCGATCTCGTCAACGGACGCGAGAGCTGGAAGGCGGCGATCGACCCCAAGGAAATGAAGCGCCGGCTCCGCGTCGAGCAGGGCGGCAGCTATTACGGAGTAGAGAAGTGATGCGCGTCGACATGGTGGCGATCCTGCCGGAGGAGTTCGAAGCGATGAAGGCCCGGTTGCCGAGAACCACCGCGGAGGGCCTGTTCGATACCTATCGGATCAGCCAGGGGACCTGGTACAAATTGCGCGACGGCCTGCCGGTGAAGCTTACGACGGTCGAGAGGCTGCGTGCGCGCTACGCCCAGGTCGCGAGCGAATGAGCAAGCCTCCGCTCCGCATCGCGCTGATCGGCAGCGGCTTCATGGGGCGTGCCCATGCGATGGCCTTTGCCGCGGCGGGGCGGACCTTCGATCTGCCGGTCGAGCCGGTGCTCGAGATCCAGGCTGATCGCGACGCGGCCACGGCGGCAAAGGCTGCCGCCGCTCTCGGCTTTGCGCGCTCGACGGGTGACTGGCGCGAGGCCGTGACGGACCCGGTGGTCGACCTGGTTGCTATCGCGACGCCCAATATCCTCCATGCCCCGATCGCGCTTGCGGCGCTCGCGGCGGGCAAGCCGGTCTATTGCGAGAAGCCGCTTGCCGCCACGATTGCGGAGGCGCAGTCAATGGCCGACGCGGCCGCTGCCTCCGGCCTGCCGACCGCAGTGGGCTTCACCTATCTCTACAATCCGATGATCGCCGTTGCCCGCGACCTGATCGCCGGCGGCGAGATCGGCGAGGTGACGGCGTTCCGCGGCATCCATGCCGAGGATTTCATGGCCTCGGCCGACGCGCCCTTCAACTGGCGGTGCGAGCCCGAACAGGCCGGGGGCGCGCTTGCGGACATTGGCAGCCATATCATCGCGATGGCGCGCCATCTGCTGGGGGAAATCACCGAAGTCTCCGGCACGCTCCACACCGCCCATCCGACGCGCCGGGACGCTGCCGGTATCGAGCGGCCGGTGCAGGTCGACGACCAGATGGATGCACTGGTCCGTTTCGCCGGCGGGGCGACGGGTACGCTGTCGGCAAGCTGGATCGCGACCGGACGCAAGATGGGCCTCGGCTTCGAAGTCAGCGGCACCAGGGGCTCGATCACCTTCACGCAGGAGCGGTTCAACGAACTCCAGCTCTATCGCTCCGGACCCGGCATCAACAACGGCTTCACGACGATCATGGCCGGGCCGGGCCATGGCGACTATGGCGCATTCTGCCCCGCGTCTGGGCATCAGATCGGCTATAACGACCTCAAGACCATCGAAGTGAAGGCGGCGATCGATGCGGTGCTGGGCGATTCCGGCAACGTCAAGACCTTCGCCGATGCGCTGAAGGTGGAACAGGTCGCCGACGCCATCCGCACCTCGCACCGCGAAGCGCGCTGGGTGCGGCCGTAGAGCCTGATCGTTTGAGGTGGAAGCGCTCTGCGCTTCCGCCGAGAGCGTGAATCAGGCTCTTTCAAATGGTCTAGATTCGGGCCAAAGCTTCGATCAGTTCGGCCTGGATCGCCGGGGTCGACGCAAGCACCGTGCCGCCCATCAGATCGAGCGTGCCGCCCAGCGTATCGGTCACCAGCCCGCCGGCTTCGCGGACGATCACCACGCCGGCCGCCATATCCCAGGCGCTGACACTCTGTTCCCAATAGGCGTCGTGCCGCCCGCAGGCGACCCATGCCATGTCGATCGCGCCGGCACCGATACGGCGAATGCCTGTAACCCGATTGGTCAGGCGCTTCATCTCGGCATGGAATTGTTCGTGATTGGGCTTGGTCGCGAAAGGGATGCCGACGGCAAGCACCGACTCGCCGATCGTCGTGCGGGCCGAGACATGGATCGCCTCGCCATTGAGCCAGGCCCCTTGGCCGTCCTCCGCCCAGAAGGTCTCCTTCAACACAGGCGTGTGGGTGACGCCGGCGATGACTTCACCATCGCGGGCGAGGGCGATGTTGACTGCGAACAGCGGCGATCCGGTGAGGAAGTTGGTGGTGCCGTCGAGCGGATCGACGATCCATATATGCGAAGCGTCGCTGCCGGGCTGGAGGCCGCCTTCCTCACCCAGAAAGCCATAGGTCGGCGCATGCGCCATCAGCGCGGCTTTCACCGTTTCCTCGGCGCGCAGGTCCGCTTCGCTGAACATGTCGGCAACGCCGGCCTTGTTGCGGATATTGAGCGAGGAGATCCGGGCCTGATCGGCAAGCAGCCCTTTGCCGGCCGTTTCGGCAGCTGCGAGCATGACGGAGAGAAGCGGGGATATGGTCATATGCTCTATGAATATCTATTCTGAATTTAGGTCAATATAGAAAATATATTGCATTTCTCGCCATGCCCTGCATTCTGCCCCGGATAAGGACCGATCGGGAGAGGGAAATGACGAAGCGCCTGCGGTTGTCCGCGATAGCCGGTTTGCTGTGCGGAGCGGCACCTTGTGCGTACGCGCAGACCGCTGCCCCGCCCCCGGGCGTACCCGCCATCGCCGAAACCGCGGCAACGCTCGGCTCCGGCGCGGATGGCGCGGTGCTGCTCGACGATGCCGCGGGCAAGCTGATCCTTGCGGGGGCCGAATCGGGCGGTATCGATGTTTTCGACATGACCGGGCAGCGCGTCGCCTCGCGCGCCGTCGGCAATATCCGCGCTCTGGATGCGCGCGGGACGCTGATCGCCGCACTTGACGGGCCGAAAAATGCGCCGCTGCTGTTCCGCGCCTCGACGGGCGGCGCGCTTGCCCCGCTCGCGCTCAACGGGATCAAGACCGGAATGACGGTTGCGGGTCTGTGCCTCGCGCGCAGCCACCGTGACGAAACGCTTTATCTGTTCCTGCTGGGCGACGACGGCGCGATCGAGCAATGGTCGCTCACCGCCGATGCTTCGGGCGGCATGGAAGGCCGGCTCGCGCGGCGCATGTCACTGGGGTCGGAAACCGGATATTGCGCCGCGGACGATCGCGGCTCGGTCTATGTTTCGCAGGAAGCCGTCGGCGTCTGGCGCTTCGCGGTCGAACCCGAAGCCGAGATCAAGCCCGAGATCGTCGATATCGTCCGCCTGGGCCATATCACCGAAGAGGCCAAGGGTGTTGCGATTGCCGCGGATGGCCGGCTGGTCGTGTCGGATGCTTCCGCGAACCGGCTGAATCTCTACGACCCGCAAGCCGACCACGCCTATCTCGGTTCCGTCGCGGTGACCGCCGGTGCATCGATCGACGGCGTCGAGGATGCAGGCAGCCTCAGCGTCGCGGGCGGCATGCTGATCGCGGCCGATGATGACAACACCCCGCAGAACGCCAATTTCAAGATCGTGCCGTGGAAGGCGTTGCTCGATGCCGCGGGGCTGGCCGAGCGTGTGGCCCCGGCCGCGCCGCCGCGCATGCCGATCGTCCTGCCCTCCGCCGAGACCGTGCCCGTCGAGACCGGCGGCGATGCGGCCGACGATCCCGCGATCTGGATCGACGCCAGGGATCCGTCGCGCAGCGTCATCATCGGTACCCAGAAACAATCGGGCCTCTACGTCTATGATCTGTCGGGCAAGGTGCTTCAGTTCCTGCCCGACGGGCGAATGAACAATGTCGATCTGCGCGAAGGCTTCAAGCTGGGCGGCAAGACCGTGACGCTCGTGACTTCGAGCAACCGCACCCAGCGCAGCATCTCGATCTACACGCTCGATCCCGCGACGCGGCAACTGACCAATGTCGCCGACGGCATACAGGCCACCGGTTTCGACGATCCCTATGGCCTGTGCATGTATCGCAGCGTGAGGACCGGGAAACATTATGTCTTCGTCAATCAGGGCGACGGCGCGATGCGTCAGTGGGAACTGATCGCGACGCCCGCCGGCAAGGTCCGCACGAAACTGGTTCGCGATCTCCCGTTCGCCAGCCAAGTCGAAGGCTGCGTCGCCGACGATGAGACCGGCATGCTCTATATCGGCGAGGAGGATGTCGGCATCTGGCGGCAGGGTGCCGAGCCCAAGGGCGGCGCGGTCCGCACGATGCTTGCCGCGGTCAAGGACAATCCCGCGCTCAAGGACGATATGGAGGGCATGGGCCTTTACAAGCTGGACGCCACCCGCGGCTATCTCATCGTCTCCAGCCAGGGCAATGACAGCTATGCCGTGTTCCGGCGCGAGGGCGATAATGCCTATGTCGGTTCGTTCCAGGTCGGCGCCAATGCGGGCGAAGGCATTGACGGCATTTCCGAGACCGACGGGCTCGAAGTCGTCAGCGCCTCTGCAGGCGGGATTTATGCGCATGGCCTGATGGTGGCGCAGGATGGCCGCAACGTGTCGCCGCCCCAGCACCAGAATTTCAAACTGGTCCCCTGGGATCGCGTGGCCAAGGCGCTGAAACTGGATATGCGACAATAGGCGGAAGATTGCGCCGCTGCGCCGATGGCAGCGGTCAGCCCTCAGTGCCACACAGCTTTGATAGAAGCTCCCGAAGATTCGGGATTACATGATGCATGGCGGATTCAAGGGCCCACCCGGTCGCCGTTGCGACTGCGATGAGAAACGTTCGCGCCGCCCCGGCCGTGGAGCAGCGCGGAATCTCGTCCCTTCAGCCGGCGGTCAAAAAGGGGACCGTATAATCGATCGACCGCTGTCGGCCATCAACGATGGCCGAGTGGCCGCGCAGAAGGGTGTCGAGCGGCCGTGTGGCATAGCCGGTCAGCGGCGAGAGGAACGGGATATCGCTGAAATCCATATGGTCCATATGGTCGATCTCGACGAAGTCGACCGGCGCAGATGCCGACCGGAAAAGATATTCGACGCCGAGCATCATGGCCTTGTCCTGTCCCTCATGCGCGCCTGTGATCCACATGAAGGGAACCCGCGTATCCATGGCGGAGAGCTGTGCTCCCCAGATTTCGCCATCATAGTTGAGCCCGGCCTTGCAGCGTGGGTCGGTCAGGCAGAACTGGCCCGAGGTCGGCCCACCGAGCGACATGCCGAAGACGCCGATGCGCGACAGGTCGATACGGCCCGATAGCAGATTTGGCGCCGCACCGGCCTGTTGAACCGCCAGTCGATCCAGGACAAAGCCGATGTCTGCAGTGCGGTCGTTGATCGAGTGCGTCAGGAATGCCTCGCCTGCGGCGCGCTGTTGGCGCAACGCGAGATAGCGCGCTCGACGCTGGGGCTCTTTCAGCGCGATCAACTGCGGCACCGCCATATAGGCTGCGAGTGTCGCCTCCTCGATCCGGCCCACATCGGCGCGCGACTGCCCCGGGGGGCGCTTGGCGCGGCGGTCCTCCAACCAGCATTGGACGGGCGGCGAAGGGCTGTGATCGTTGATGCCGCACTGCTCAATTGCCGCCACTTCGCTGCGCAATTTTGACCAGCCCCACTCGATCGGCGGCGTGAAATCGGCGGCGACGCGGACTTGGCATGTTTTCTGCTGAGGCTCCGGCAACGCAACGGAGCCGACCCCATGACGATCGAATTCTATTCTCGCCTGCCGCTCCATGGCGAGACCCAGTTCATTCCGGGCGACAACCGCAATCGCGGTGACTGGAACCGTTCGCCGGAGGATAGCACCGGTGCGGTGTCGCGCTTCGCGATCGGCGACGATTTCACCTATATCGACTATCTCTCGCAGGTCGCCAAGGCCGCCGAGTTGAACGGCTTTGCCGGCGCCTTGCTCGTCAACGCGCCGTTCGGCGACGAGCCCTGGATTGCGTCGGCGCTGCTTGCACGCGAAACCAAGCGGTTGCGCTTCGTCGACGCGTTCCATCCCGGCCATTTCAGCCCGTGGCAAGCGACGCAGATGGCCGCGAGCTTCCAGCGCGGCAGCGGCGGCCGGCTGGTCTGGAACATCATCCAGGGCGGTTCGGACGCGATGCAGAATGCGCTCGGCGACACGCTGCCGCACGACGAACGCTATGAGCGCGCGATCGAATTCCTCGATGTGGTCAAGGGCTTCTGGGTCAATGAGAGCTTCCACTATGCGGGCAAATATTATCAGGCGAACGGCATGGGATTGCGCGGGCCGCTCCGCAAGGCGGCGATCCCGCTGATCTGCAGCGCCGGCGCGTCGGCGCCGGCCAAGCGGCTCGCCGCCAAGCATTCCGATTATTATCTGATGTTGGCCGAGGATCCGGCCGTCGTCGCCGGGCATATCGCCGAAGTCCGCGCGCTGGCGCGCGAGCACGGCCGCGAAGATGTGATCCGCTTTGGCCTGTCGGTCGACGTCATCCTGCGCGAGACCGATAAAGAGGCTTTTGCCGAGGCGAAGCGCGTGTTCGAGGACGGCGTGCGTGCGGGCACCGTCCAGATGACCGCCGCGCGCAGCGAGCAGATGTCGGAGACCAATCGTTCGCGCTATCGCCGCTACAATGATCGCGAAGTGAACGGGTTCGAGGATCTGTTCATCGCGCCCAATCTCTGGGGCGGTTTCGGTTATGTCGGCATCCCGCCGGGCTTCGCCTTTGTCGGCGGCTATCAATCGGTGATCCGCAAGATCCGCGAATTCGCGGACCTCGGCATCTCGATGTTCTTCATCAACGGCTATCCTCATCTCGAGGAAATCTACCGGCTGGGCGAACATGTCGTGCCGCATTTCCGCGAAGCCGCGGCGGCCGGCCCGGCCAGGACGCTTCAGCCGGTCCCGCTCGTGCACGGCATCGCGCCCGCCGAAGCCGCGGCCTGACCCCATTCCCGATCTGGAAAGAGATATCCATGACAGCCAGTGTTTCGCTCGCCGCCCATCCCGACGTCTCGGTCGCGGAGGCGGCCGAAGGCAAATCCGCCGTCCGGCTGGCGAGCGAGGCGGACGCCATCGCCGCTGCCCATCGGGTGGCCGATGCGTTGCGTCCCATCGCCGCCGACAAGGCCCGTGAGGGGGAATTGCCGCGCGAGCAGCTCGATCTGCTGTTCGGCAGCGGCGTACCCGCCATCGCGGTCCCCAAGGCATTTGGCGGGCTCGGTGCTTCCATCTCGACCATCGTCGAAACGGTGCGGATCATCAGCCATGCCGATGGCAGCATCGGCCAGGTGCTCCAGCTCCACAATGTCATGATTGCTGGTATCCTCGCCTCGCCATCGGAGGATACGCGCCGTTTCTTCGCGCCCAGGATCCTGGCGGGCGACCGTTTCGCCAATGCGCTGGCCGAAGTCGGCGGCAAGAACAAGCTCGCGCTCAAGACGACGCTGACGCCGCGCGCCGAGGGCGGCTATTTGCTCAATGGCCGAAAATTCTATTCGACCGGATCCTATCTGGCCGACTGGCTTTCGGTGGGATGCGTATCGCCCGATGCGATGCCGGCCTCCGCGATCGTCGCGCGCGACGCGCCGGGCGTGACCGTCATCGACGATTGGCGCGCCTTCGGCCAGCGGTCGACGATGAGCGGCACCGTGATCTTCGAGGATGTCGTCGTGCCCGACCTGTTCGCCCCGGGGCGCCGTGGCCAGACGCGCGCCGGCCTGACGCGTCCGCAGATCCTGCATGCCGCGATCGACACCGGCATCGCCCGGGGCGCGCTCGATTCCGCGATCGACTATCTGCGCAACCATTCGCGCGCCTGGATCGAAAGCGGAGAGGAGCGCATTCGCGACGAACCCCATGTGATCAAGCAGATCGGCGAGTTCGCAGCGGCGGTGCATGCCGCCGAGATCGTCCTTCGCCACGCGGCGGAGGTGTATGACCGGCAGCTCCTCGATCCCGGGAATGAGGCACTGACCACCGAAGCGATCCTGGCTGTGGCGCATGCGCGTGTCCAGTCCGACGCCGCATCGCTGAAGATCGGAGCGGGGCTGTTCGACCTGCTCGGCGCCCGCGCGGTCCAGGACAAATATAATCTCGATCGCTTCTGGCGGAACGCGCGCGCACACACGACGCACGATCCGATCCGCTGGCGGCTCCATATGATCGGCAATCACGCGCTCAACGATGAAGTGCCGATCGATTTTCCGCTTTCGCCCGAAGGACGAAGCCGGTTCCTGGAGCAATAAGCGTTCCGAATTCACCACTGGCATGTTGATTGTGCGACAGTATCGCGATCGGACGTGCATGAATTTACGATAAATCGTTGAAATTCAATGCGCGAGGCAATTGGCACAATCGCTGCATAGATCAAGACGGAATGGCCGGGAGAACCCGGCATGACGCAATGAAGGGGAATGACGACGCCGGAAACATGGTTCCGGCGACCGGCGATGCTTTGGCTGGGTCGCGTCTTCCCTTTCCAGGAACCGAAAGGGCGGATCATTGACGAATTCGATCAAGCTGCGGACGCTTTTGCTGGGAGGCGCGATCTGGCTGGGCATTCCCCAGATGGTCCACGCCGCGACGCCGGACGCGACCGATGTCGTGGCGCCGGATGCGGACGCGGCCGACAGTGCCGATCGCGATGCGATCATCGTCACCGGCCGGCGCGACGAAAGCTCGGTGGTACCGGTGCGGCCGCCCAGCTCGATCTATGGCGTGGAGGCGAGTGTTCTCGATACCCCGCGCTCCCTGTCGCAGATAACGGCGGACCAGCTTGCGACCGACGTGCTTCGGAGCACCGATGATTTCGTTAAATATGCGCCCGGCATCACCCGCGGCGGCGGACAGGGCAATAGCGCGGCGCCCAGCATCCGCGGCATCAATGCCGAAGTCTTCCAGAACGGGCAGCGCATCTACAAGGATGGCAACGACCACCCGCTCAATCTCAACGCCTATGAGGGGGCGGACATCGTCGCGGGGCCGTCCTCGGTGATCTTCGGGCCGTCGAGCGGCACCGGCGGCTATGTCAATTATCTCACGAAAAAGCCGTTCTTCGATCGGCAGCGCACACAGGTGACGGCAGGGATCGGAACCTGGGCGCCGGGCGACAACAGCTATTCGGATTTCAACCTGACGCTCGACACCGGCGGGCCGATCAACGAGCAACTCGCCTATCGCGTCAGCATCAAGGGGCAGCGCGGCGGCACCTATTACGCCAATGTCGAGAATAATTATAACAGCTTCTACGGTGCGCTTTCCTGGCGGCCCGCCAGCAATGTCCGGGTCGACTGGAACGGTTCGTTCGACGACTATTACAACTTCAACATCACGCGCGGCTGGAACCGGCCGACCCAGGCGCTCGTCGACAGTTTCGGCAAGCAATATTATGGCGGACGGGCGACCCCGCTGATCAACTCGCCGGGCGTCGGCATCTGGTCGCCCGTCTTCGCATCGAGCGATCCGACCGCAGCGCCCGTCGGCTGGCAGCTGCGCACGCGCAACGCGCAGGCGCAATATGTGCCCGGCGCGGTGCAGACCACGCCGCTGCCCAGTGCAACGGTCGCCGGCGCGGGCAGCGTGGTCGGCTGGGTCTATGATCCGACCATTCCGGGCAACGGCCTTCGCGAGATCTCGGCCTCGACCGGTTCGGGCCGGCCCGAGGACAAGAACAGCGCCAAGCGCTACATCTCGCAGCTTCAGGTCGGGGTCGATCTGTCCGATCGCTGGAACCTGCTGTGGAGCGGCTATGTCCAGCGTTCGATCAACAACAATGATTCGGTCGGTTCGTTCATCTACAAGAACCGCAGCACGCTGATCGACTCCCGCCTCGAATTCCGCGGCAAGATCACCGGCGATCTGTTCGGCCTGCCGATGGAGCTCCAGTCGAACAGCGGCGTCTCGATCCGCCGGCTGAAATACAGCGCACGCTCCGCCAACAACAATTTCAATTATAATCCGTTCGATCTGACGCTCGATCCGAGCACGCTGACCCCGTCCGCGCTGTTCGGCCTGCCCCAGGCCGATCCGAATTCTTCTGGATCGTGGATCGGCGCGGCGGGCGTGCCGCAACTCACGCCTTATTTCGGTTATATCCGCTTCCCCGCGATGGTGCCGACCGGCGACGGCTATTATTCGGAAATCGGCGGTTTCCCGCCGGCCGGTGCGGTCTACACGTCGAACGGGCATCTCAATCAGTGGAGCCTGTTCACTCAGCAGAATGTCCGGATCGCTGACGTCGTCGGCATCAATCTGGGCGTGAACCTCACCCGGATCGACGCATCGATCAACAATCCGGTCGTGGTCAATCCGGGCGACGTGCGCGGCGATCGGCAGAGCTATACGCTGCCCAGCTATCAGGCGAGCATCTATGTGAAGCCGACCGCCAACAGCACGCTCTATTTCACCTATGACCGGTCGATCGCGGTCAATACCGGCGTGTTCGGCGCGTTCAACGTCTGGGGGCCGGGCAACAAGCTCAATCCGCTCGCCTTCGACAGCGTGAGCGAGCTTTACGAAGGGGGCATCAAGCTCGACCTCATCCCCGGCAAGCTCTTCTCATCCGCCAGCGCCTTCGTCCAGTATCGCGACACCACGCCCGATACCAACGGCAACATCGCCAATGTGCGGATCCGGGGTGTGGAGGCGTCGTTGCGCTATCAGCCGCTCCCCAATCTCGGCGCCGGGCTGAACTTCACCTATCTGAACGCGGTCAACAGCTTCATTGTGCCCGCGGGTTTCTCGCCCTTCGGCTTCTTCGCCGACAATGCGACGGTGTTCGGCGACAGCAACCGGCTGATCGGGCGCACCGGCGGGCGATACGGCGTGCCGGGCGTGCCCAAATATTCATTGAACGGCTTTGTCGATTACCGCCTGTCGAACGGGCTCG
Organism: Sphingobium sp.; assembly: GCA_030148625.1. The sequence continues at coordinate 31,960 of JASBTC010000216.1, forward strand.
GTGCGGAATTGTCCGCCTGGTATACGGGCAAATTCTACACCAATCTCAGCCAGAGCGTGGTCGTGCCCGACGGCTATCAGGCGAACCTGACGCTCTATTATCGCCAGCCCCGCTTCGATCTGGCGATCACCGCGGTCAACATCACCGATCAGCATAATTTCCTGAACGCGTTGACCGGCGGCGAATTTCTGCAGCCGCTGCCACCGCGTTCGATCCAGGCGCAGATCTCGGTGCGGTTCTGAGGAGGGCGGATCACAATGAAGATTCTCTGGTATCTGACCGCGCCCGACGGCCCGTTCCCCTGGGAACCCGAAGGGCGGTGGAACACCGACTTCCGTCATCTCCAGCAACTTGCCGCAACGATCGATCACCTCGGCTATTACGGCGCGCTGCTGGGCACCGGGCTTGGCGACGAGGTGCTGACGGTCTCTTCAGCGATGATCGGGATCACCAAAAGGATGCGGTTCCTGGCGGCGATCCATCCGGGGCTGCTCTCTCCGGTGAAGCTCGCGCAGATCGCGCTGACCCAGGACCGCTTCTCGGGCGGTCGCATGATCTTCAACGTCGTCAACGGCAACGACACCGTGCTGCCGGTGTTCGGCGTCAATTACGAGCATGACGAGCGTTATGATTTCAGCTTCGAATATTGGGATGCGTTCAGACGTTTCTACACCGGGCTGCGCGACGGCTATGACGGCAAATATATCAGGCTGGCGCCGGCGCCGGCCGAATATGGCCTGGGCCGTCGCGGCGTGCGCGAGGCGGCGCTCCGGCCGGTTCAACCCGGCGGCGTGCCGCTCTGGGGCGCGGGCACGTCGGGTGCGGGCGTCGCGCATTCGATCAAGCTGCTCGACACCTATCTGAGCTTCGCCAACACGCCGCCCTTGCTGGGCGACAAATTCCGTCGCGTGGGCGCAGAGGCGGCGACGATCGGGCGGACGCTGGACTATGGCACGCGCCTCCAGATCATCGTGCGCGAGACCGAGGAAGAGGCCTGGGACTATGCCCAGTGGCTGCTCGACCACACGCATATCGATTATGCGCGCCAGTCGATCGAGATGCAGCTTCCGCGCGGCGAGACGATCGAAAGCTATCGCAGCCCCGATCCGCAGATCCAGGCCAATCTCGATGCGGTGCGCGCCGGGCGGCTGCCGCGCGCCAGGGATCTGGAAATCTATCCCAATGTCTGGGTCGGGCCGAGCCTGTTCGGCTTCAACATCCTTTCGCCGCTGGCGGGCACCACATTGGTCGGCAGCGCCGAGAATGTCGCGGCACGGCTTCGGGAATATGAGGCGCAGGGCTGCGGCGCCTTCATCCTTTCGGGTTTCCCGCTGATCGGGGAGGCGCATCGCTTCGCCGATCTCGTCTTTCCGCTGCTCGATATCGATCACGGTTTCGAGATTCCCCGGCTCGGGCGCCACGCGCCGACCCAGATCGCCGCCGAATAGGAGATGCTGCCGATGAACCCGATCGATCGCCGTTCGCTTCTCGCCGGGGGTATCGCGGCGGGTGGCGTGATGATGCTGGCCGCCTGTGGCGGTTCCGGTGGCGCGGGCGGGCCGGGGGCGACGCCACGGCGTGGCGGGCGGCTTCGGCTGGGCATCGTCGATGGCGATCGCGCGGGCAATCTCGATGCGCACAAGCCGGTGGGGCTTGGCAGCACGATCCGCGGCTTCGCGCTGTACAGCAAGCTGTGGGAATGGTCGTCGCAGATGACGCCCGATCTCGCGCTGGCCGAGGAAGCGGAAGTGACCCCCGATGCGACGGCATGGACGGTCAGGCTGCGCAAGGGGCTCGAATTCCATAATGGCAAGACGATCACCGCCGACGATGTGATCTTCTCGATCCGCCGGCTGACCGATCCGGCGCTCGCCTCTCCCTATGGATCGCTCGTCAACCAGATCGACCGCGACGCGCTGGTGAAGCTCGACGAGCGGACAGTGCGCATTCCGGTGCGCGAGGGCAGGGGGTTCATCGCGCTGCCCGATACCTGGACCAATTTCGGCGGGATCGTTCCGCCCGATTATCATCCGGTGACCAATCCGGTCGGGGCGGGGCCCTATAAGCTCAAATCGGTCAAGGATTTCGTTCCCGGCCAGCGCGCCCTGTTCACGCGCTTCGAAAATTACTTCAAGCCGGGAAAACCCTATGCCGACGAGCTCGAGATCATCGAGTTCAAGGATCAGACGACGCGGGTGGCAGCACTGCTTGCCGGCCAGATCGACATGGCGAACGCGCTGCTGCCCGAACAGGTCGGGCTGTTGCGCAACGACCCGCGTGCGCGCGTGCTCATCTCCAAAACCAATGGCTGGCAGTCCTTCGACATGAATGTCGAGGCGCCGCCATTCCGCGATGCCCGCGTCCGCGAGGCGTTCCGCCTGCTCGCCGATCGCGAGGATCTGGTGAAGCGCGCATTGCAGGGCGAGGGGCGGATCGCCAACGACCTCTATTCGCCGCATGACCCCACTTTCGATCATGCGATCGCGCAGCGCGCCTATGATCCCGACCGCGCACGCGCGCTGCTCAAGGCGGCCGGGCACGACCGGTTGAGCGTCGAACTCGTCGCCAGCCAGGCTTCGGCGAGCGCGGCGCTCGTCTATGCCGAACAGGCCAAGCGCGCCGGCGTCGATATCGTGGTCAGGAAGGTCGACAATGCGACCTTCACCGGGCCGCAACGGCTCGACTGGAGCTTCAGCGGCGGCGGCGCAATGGGTGCCGGCATGCTCGGCCTGTCCTGGTTGCCGACGGGCCTGCACACCGACGCGCCGACATCGGCCAGCAACAAGACCCATTTTCGCGATCCCGAATTCGGCCGCCTGTTCACCGAGGCGCTGGCCCAGCCCGATCTCGAAAAGCGCAAGGCGATCGTCCATGCTGCGCAACGCATTCAGCACGAGCGGGGCGGCATGATCATCTGGGGCTTTTCCAACACGCTCGACGGCATTTCATCGCGGGTCGGTGGCGTCGAGGCCGAGAATTCGCACTTCCCGACCTGGCGCTTCGACAAGATCTGGCTGTGACAGAAGTAGTTGATCCTATCTCAACAGAGATAGTTCAAAATTGTACAGTGAAACTGAGTCGTGTTAGTTAAGTATCCGGATATATGGGATATTTAATCTGGCATAATAATTGCTCAACAGCCTGCGAAACCGCTTGAGATCATCAGGCCTATTTGCAGGGGGTATTATGTCTTCAGTTTTGAATTTCCGTATTCCATCGATCGTCGTCGCATCTCTTTCGCTGTCCATGGCGATTGCAGGACCTGCGCTCGCGAACGATGCTTCGGCCCCGGCGCCGGCCGAGGGCACTGCCGCCGATGCGGGTGCGAATGACGACGTCATCCTGGTGACTGCGCAAAAGCGCGAGGAAAAGCTTCAGGACGTTCCCCTGGCGGTGACCGCTGCGAGCGGGGCGTTTCTTTCGAAGCTGGAACTGCGGACCGCGATCGACGTCTCGCGCATCGCGCCCAACACCAATGCCTGGGGCACCGAGAGCCGGCAGCGGCCACGCTGGTTCATCCGCGGCATCGGCTCCAACGACGTCAGCAGCAACGTCGTCACCCCCGTCGCGATCTATAATGACGAGGTCTATCAGAATCATTTCTCGCTGCAGGGCTTCCCGCTGTTCGATATCGAGCGGGTCGAGATCCTGCGCGGGCCGGCGGGCACTTTGTGGGGGAAAAACACCACCGGGGGCGCCTTTTCCTTCATTTCGCGCAAACCGACCGACGAGGCCGAGGGTTATGCGCGGGTGACCGTCGGCAATTACGACCAGCGGCTCGTCGAGGGCGCTTTTGGCGGCGCGGTGGCCGACGGTATCTCGGCGCGCGCATCCTTTCTCTACGATCGTCGCGACGGCTTCGCGACCAATGAAGTGACCGACCGGACCGCCGGCGGCGTCAGGGATTTTGCGGCCCGGCTCCAGGTGAAGGCGGACGTCAGCGATACGCTGACCGCGCTGCTCAGCGTGCATTTCCGCGATTATGAGGGCGGCTCCAATCCCGTGCTGACCATCGGTACGGCGGCTGGCGGATTGGACGCCTTCGGCTATCCGACCCCGACCGATCGCAAGAAGGTTCGTTACAATGTCGACGCGGTGAACGCGATCGACGCCTGGGGCGGATCGCTGAACCTGCAATGGGATCTCGGCGCGGCCACGCTGACCTCGATCACCGCGCTCGAAAGCGCGGACCGCACCGATTTCACCGATGGCGATTATACCCCCAACGAGATCTCACGCAGCTATGCGGCGACCAATGTCGATCAGGTCAGCCAGGAAGTGCGGCTGACCTCGAACGGCGACACGCGGTTCCGCTGGATCGTCGGCGGCTATTATTTTCACGACAAGCTGAATTCATTCGGCGCGACGGGCACGCTGCCGGGGCCGCTCAATCGGCCGCTCTCCTATTATTACACCCAATATACCCAGAAGACGACGAGCCTGGCGGCCTTCGCCAATGCGTCCTTCGAGATCGTCGACCGGCTGACCTTGAGCGGTGGCCTGCGCTACACGCACGACAAGCTCTCGATCGATCTGCTCTCGCGCCAGGCGATCGCGCCCGTCACGTTCAGCGACACCACCAACTGGTTCCAGCCT
>JASBTC010000239.1 GCA_030148625.1 Sphingobium sp.
GGCATCGCGCTCGGTTCGGCGATCGGCGGGATCGGCGGCGGTATGCTGGCCGAAGCCTTCGGCTGGCGACATGGGCTGATCGTCTTCGCCTGCGCCAGCCTACCGGTGCTGATCCTGCTGATCAGCGTCCGCGAACCCAAGCGCGGCGCGAGCGACCCCGGTATCTCGCTGGCGGCCGAAGCGCCGAATTTCCGCGAGACATTGTCCTTCATCCGCTCGCAGCGCGCATTGATGCATGTGCTGGCCGGCAGCACGATCGCGACCTTTTCGGGTATGGGGCTGGTCTGGTGGACACCCGCCTTTCTCGGTCGTTCGCATGGCTTCAGCGTCGGTGAGGCCGGGATCGAAGTGGGGTTGATGAGCGGCGCCGGCGGCGCGGCGGCGATGATCGTCGCGACGATCGTCACCATCCGACTCGCCCGGCTGGACGCCAAATGGCAATGCCAATTCCTTGCCTGGGTGACATTGCTGATCACATTGCCCGGCGTCGCGGCGCATATGGTGAGCGACCGCGCCAGCGCGGTGCTGTTGCTGTGGCTCTTCATACCGTTCACCAATGTCTATGTCGGCCCGACGCTGGCGCTGCTCCAGAATCTGGTGCGGCCCGACATGCGTGGCGTGACCGTCGCCGTGCTGCTGTTCGCCGCCAACATCGCCAATCTGGCGATCGCGCCGCAGTTGATCGGACTGGGGTCCGACCTGCTGGCCGGCCATATCGCCGATCCCGCGCAATCGCTGCGCTTCGCGCTCGCCATCTCCGGCCTGACCGGCATCTGGGCGGCGTTTCATTTCTGGGCGGCGATCCGCGCACTCCCGCACGACCTGGCGCGCGCGGGCAGCGCCTGAACCGACGATCATCGCATGGTGCCGCCGATGGATGCATTGACTCCTTCGCATCACCATGCACAAATGTATGGAACATATAGAATGAGGGGACGGCGAATGTCAGGTATCAGGATGACCGCGCTCTTGGCGCTGGCGATGGTCACGCCGGCGATTGCGACATCGGCGGCGGCGCAGACACAGGCTGCGGCGACGGCGAACGACGCCGCGCTGCGCGCGCTGGCCGACAGCATCTACCAGAACACGCTCGAGACCGAATTCACGTCGCGCGTATGGGCCCGCCTGCCCGTCGATAAATTCTCCGATTTCTCGATGCGGCCGGTGCGCGAGAATCAGGTGAAGCGCCAGCGCTGGGCCGCGTCGCTCGCCGCCATCGACCCCGCCACGCTGAACGGGGTCGACGGCACCACCTATCGCATCCTTCAGTTCGAACTGGCCGATGACGGAGTGGCCGAGACCAAATACTGGCTGAGCTTCGACCTCACATCCTATCTAGCGCCGGCGACCTTCAACGCGGCGCAGCAGGTGCTTGCCGCGCATCCGCTCGCAACGGCCGACGATGCCCATCACTATCGGACGCTGGTCGATGCCTATGCGACGATGCTCGATTCGCTGATCGCCAAGGTCGCTGATCAGACCGCGCGCGGCATCTATCTCCCCCGCCCGGCGCTGCCGGTGGTGCGCAGCACCTGGCAGGGCATTGCCGCAACCACGGGCGCGCTCAAGCCGGCGGATACCCGATTGTCGGGCCTCTCGCCCGAGGCGCGCACCACCTTGCTGCGCGAGATCGATGCGGTCGCAGCGACCCGGCTGACACCCGGCTTCGCCAAGCTCGCTGCGATGATCGGCGAGGATTATGCCGCCAAGGCGCCCGAAACCGTTGGCATCGGCCAATATCCCGGCGGCAAGGACGTGTATCGCGCGCTCGTTCGTGAGAACACGACATTGCCGCTGACGCCCGAGCAGTTGCAGCAGCGCGGGCTCGCCGCCGTCGCCGATGTCGAGGCCCGGATGAAGGCGATCCGGGTGAAGCTGGGCTTCACCGGCACGGGTCGCGAATTCTACGACCGGATCAGCAAGGATCCGCGCTTCCTGGCAAAGACGCCCGCCGATATCGAAGCGACCTATGACCGCTATATCCGCGCGATCGAGCCCAAGGTCCCAAGCTATTTCCGGACCTTGCCCAAGGCGCCCTATGGCGTCGAGCGGTTGCCGCCGGCCATCGAAGCGGGGCAGACATTCGGCTATTACGGCCCGCCCAGCGCGGCCGAGCCGCGCGGCCTGTATCACTATAACGCGTCGAACATCGAGAAACGCAGCCTGATCAATGCCGGCACGCTGATCTATCACGAACTGATCCCGGGCCATCATTTCCACATCGCCACGCAGGACGAGAATCCGGCGCTGTCGCCGTTCCGCAGACAATATCTCGCCGGCGCCTTCACCGAAGGCTGGGGCGAATATGCCGCGAGCCTGCCGATCGAGATGGGGCTCTACGACACGCCCGAGGCGCTGTACGGCCGCTACATCAACGAATCCTTCCTCGCCGCCCGGCTCGTCGTCGATTCGGGCATGAATTATTTCGGCTGGTCGCTCGAAAAGGCGCGCGCCTATATGCATGAAGCGACCTCGTTGTCCGATGTCGAGATCGCGTCGGAGACCTTGCGCTACTCCACCAGCCTGCCCGCACAGGCGCTCGCCTACCGCATCGGCTACGAGAAATTCTGGGAGCTGCGTCACCGGGCGGAAAAGGCTTTGGGCGCGAAGTTCGACATCCGCGATTTCCACGACGTCGTGCTCGGCAACGGCGCGCGCCCGATGACGGTCGTCGAGACCGATGTCGACGCCTATATCGCCGCGAAAAAGGGGGCGTGAGGCTGGAGAATTCAGTGGCTTGGCGATCGCCGCATCTGCTCTATGCTCGAACCGGGCGATCCGGGGGAGCTTCGAGCGGTGATGGCAACCGGCAGGGACTGGGATCGGATCGAAGCGCTTTTCGATGAGTTGATCGGGCTTTCGCACACCGATCGCGCGGCGCGACTGGACCGGACAGACATACCCGCCGCAATCCGCGCGGAAATCGAATCGCTGCTGGCCGCAGCGGATATGGGTGGCATCCTCGACGCGGCACCGCCGCCATTGTCCGGTCCGGCCGTCGATATGGCGTACAGTTCGCTCGCCGCCGGCGACCGGATCGGCGCCTTCACCATCGAACGGCTGATCGGGCGCGGCGGCATGGGCGAAGTCTATCTGGCACGCCGCGCCACGGCGGATTTCGAACAGCGCGTTGCGCTCAAGCTGCTGCGCGCCGATGTCGCCGGGCGCGGCGACCTGTTCGATCGCGAACGCCGCTTGCTCGCCCGGCTCGCGCATCGCGGCATCGCCCGGCTGATCGACGGCGGCATCGCGCCCGATGGGCGCCCATTCATGGCGATGGATTATGTCGATGGCACGCCGATCGACGCCTGGTGCCGCGCCAACAGCGCGGACCTGGCGACACGGCTTACGCTGTTCCGCGAGATTTGCGACGCGGTCGGCTATGCCCATGCCAATCTGGTCGTCCATCGCGACCTCAAACCCTCCAACATCCTGATCGATGGGGACGGCCGGGTTCGCCTGCTCGATTTCGGCATTGCCAAGCTGCTCGACGACAGCGACGCGGTACCGGCAACGACCCAGGCAATGCTGACACCGGACTATGCCGCGCCCGAACAGCTCGACGGCGACGCCGCGACGGTCGCGACCGATGTCTATGCGCTGGGCGCGATCCTGTTCGAGCTGGTCGTCGGCAGCGGACCGTGGCGGCGCGACGGCGCGTCGATCCCCTCGATCATCCGCCGCGTCCTGCACGAGGATGCGCCGCTGGCAAGCAAGGCCGCGCAGCGACCGGGGGCCCCCATTCCGCCTGCACGGATCGCCGGCGATCTCGACGCGATCATCCTGAAAGCCATGCGCCGCGATCCGCAGGAACGCTATCGCAGCACCGCCGAGCTGGCCGAGGACATAGAACGGCACCAGGAACTGATGCCTGTCCGCGCGCGCGCCGGCACGACCCGTTACCGCGTCGGTCGTTTCGTCAGCCGCTATCGCTGGGCGGTCGCGGCGACAGCGGCGACGGTCGCCGCCCTGCTGATCGGGGCAAGCGGCATCGCCTGGCAGGCGCGCAAGACCGCGGTCGAGCGCGACCTCGCGCTGGCCGAGGCGCGGCGATCGGAAGCGATCAACCGGATGCTCACCGTCATGTTCCGCGACAGCAGGGATGGCGGCGCCGGTGCCGACGCGACGGTCAAGCAGATGCTCGACCAGACGTCCGAGCGCCTGGCCGGATCGCTCGACACCAGCGCACGATCGGCGACACTCATCACCACCCTGTCCGATCTCTACGTCAATCTCGAGGATCCTGTCGGGGCCGACACGCTGTTGCGCCGCGCGCTCGACAGGGGCATCGGCAAGGATGACGCGGTGGCGACGGCACAGATCAAGCTACGCCTCGCCTCCACCGCAGCGGCGATGAACCGGAACGACGAAATCGCGCCGCTGCTCGACGCTGCCGATGCCGTGTTCCGCACCGATCCCGCACGGTTCCGCGTCGAACGGCTGGACGTGATCAGCAGCCGTGCGCAGATCGCGCAGCGCAGCGGCGATTATAATAGCGCGATCGATCTGCTTAGCGGGGCCTTGCCCGAGGCCGACAGTGTCTATGCCGAAAATCATCGTGACCTGCTGACATTCTACAACAACCTGCTGGTCTATATGGCAGAGGCGGATCGCCTCGATGCAATGCCGGCGGTGTTCGCGCAGGCCGATGCCGCGCTGAAGCGTACGGGCCAGGAAAACAGCACGACGGGGCTGGCGATCGCGCAGCTCAAGGGCGTGCGGCTGCTCAAGCTCAACGATCATGCGCGCGCCGAAGCGATCTTCGAGCGCGTGGCGAAGCAGCGCCGCGCAGTGTTCGGCCGATCGGCCGGGCTGGCGGTCGACCTGTTCCAGCTCGGTCGCGCCAGGCTGGCGCTCGGCAAATTCGCCGAAGCCAGGCAGACCCTGGCCGAAGCTCGTCCGATCGCCATGGAGAAGCTCGGGCCCGGCGCGGTGCCGACATTGGTCATCGGCCTGAACCTTGCCGAAGCCACCGCGGAAACCGGCGACACCGACGGTGCGGAACGCATTCTTGCGGAAATCACACCGCTGGTGACGGCGATGAAACCGCGCGGCCTGCCCTATGGCATCATGGCGAAGGTGAATGCGGTCATCCTGTTGAAGCAGGGCCGCGGCGCCGAAGCGCGCGCCGCAATCGTTCAGGCGGAAACCATATTCCGTGCGCTCGGGCGCGCCGGCGAAGCCCATCTGAAATCCTTCCCGGCGCTGCGGGCCAGGATCGCGGCAATTTAGGCGGCTGCCATCTCGCGATGGATCCAGGCGCGTGCGCGGATCCACCAGCGGCGCACGGTGCGGTCGCTGACGCCGAGGACATCGGCGGTCTCCTTTTCGTCGAGGCCGGCGAAAAAGCGGCAATCGACGACCTGCGCCAGTTCGGGATCAACTTCCGACAAGGCTTTGAGCGCGTCGCCCAGCTTCACGACTTCGGCATCTTCCGGGATCGCCGCGGCAAGTGAATCGAGGCTCTGGGTGAAGCTGTAGGTCGGCGCGTCGCGCTTCGACGCCAGACGCGCGCGCGCCGCGTCGATCAGGATGTGGCGGATCGCGGTCGCCGCACAGCCAAGGAAATGCGACTGGCTGTCCCAGCCGTCGCGCTTGCGCAGCTTGATATAGGCTTCGTTGATCAGCGCGGTGGTCTGCAATGTCTGCGGCGCACCGGCGCGCCAATGCTCCCGCCGCGCGATCGTGCGCAGCTCCTCATAAAGCGACGCGACCAGCGCATCCGCCGTACCGGCTGAATTTTTTTCGGGCGGCGTGTCCGTTTCGATCGCCTTTCCCCGTCTTGCCACACGCCAACACATCGGCGCGCCTTTTCTATGTGGGCGCGGCGGCGGGAAGGCAAGCGGAAGGGTGCGGAAGAACATGCGCCGGCCGCAGGGTCGAGACCGTCAACCGCGCCGGCTGGGATAGCGGCGCAACAAGGGACACGAATCATGCGCAAGACCATCAGCCTTCTCACCGCGACCGCCCCGCTCGCCCTGGTTGCGGGGCTTGCCGTGGCAACGCCGGCGCAGGCGGGGCAAGACAATGTGATCTGCACCGATAGCGAGGGTGACCCGAGCGGTGTCGTGGCAGCAGGAGCCGAACGATCGGTCGCCTGCGGTGGTGCACAAGCGAACGGGAGCGTCGCCGTCGCGATCGGCTCCAGCGCTCAGGCCAGTGTACGCGCGGTCGCTGTCGGTTATCAGGCAACCGCGACCAACGATGCCGCGACCGCGATCGGCCGCGCCTCGGAAGCCAGCGGCTACGACTCGACCGCCATCGGCACCTTCTCTCTCGCGACCGATTTCCGCGGCGTCGCCTTGGGGGCGGGGTCGGTCGCCGATCGCGGCAGCGCGGTTTCGGTGGGCCAGTCGAGCCCACGCGATTCAGGGATACCGGGCCAGCCGGTCCCGCCCTTCCAGCGCCAGATCATCAATGTCGCGGCGGGCACCGAAGCCTTTGACGCGGTGAACAAGGCGCAGCTCGACGCGGTCGCGGCCGCCGCGATCAACCCCTATATCGCGATCAGCAGCACCGGGGGCGGGGCAATCGCCGCCATGGATGACGGCATCGCGATCGGCGAAGATGCGAAGGCGCTTTCGCGGCAGGCTACGGCGCTGGGCACCGGCGCTTCGGCAACCGGTCAGGGGGCGACCGCGCTGGGCGTCGGCGCCATCACCAACGGCACCAGTGCGCTTGCCGTCGGCCGCGGTGCTGAGGCGAATTTCTCCGGCACGACCGCGGTCGGCGGAAATGCCCGGGCCTTCGCCGATAACGGGACGGCGCTGGGCCATGCCACGACCGTCAACGGCGCATTCGCCACCGCGATCGGCAATGGTTCGACCGCCGATGGCGTCGATTCGGTCGCATTGGGCCGATCGAGTTCGACCACTGCCGCCGCCATCAACGCCGTCGCGATCGGTGCCAATTCCATGGCCGATCGGGCGAACAGCGTCTCCGTCGGCAGAATCGGTTCCGAGCGTGCCATCACCAATGTCGCAGCCGGCACGCTCGCGACCGACGCGGTGAACAAGGCCCAGCTCGACGCGGTCGCGGCGGGCGCGACCAATCCCTATGTCGCGATCAACAGCACCGGGGCGGCCGCGGTGGCCGCAGGCACCGATGCGGTCGCGATCGGTGAGAGCGCATCGGCCGCGTTCGAAGGCAATGTCGCCATCGGCGAAAACAGCGCCGCGGCGGAGGCCCAAGCCGTCGCCATTGGCTGGCAGACCAAGGCGACGCAGCACTCCTCGACCGCGGTCGGCGCCTTCGCGAAATCGACCGGCGTCAACGCGACCAGCCTGGGTGTGAGCGCCGAGGCCGGCGGGTTCGCCGCTGTCGCGCTGGGAAGAAATGCCGATGCGCGCGGCGCCTATGGCATTTCCGCCGGCTATGACGCGACGACGGCCGACTTCAGCATCGCGATGGGCCTCAATGCCAGCGCGGGCTATACCGCCGGTGTGCTGAGCGGTTCGCGCGCGGTCGCGATCGGGCTTCAGGCCAATGCCAATGCGACCGACACGGTCGCGCTGGGCAGCAGCGCCACCGCCGACAAGTTCGGCGCCACCGCGATCGGCAGCAACAGCGAAGCGACGGGCAATTATGCGCTGGCCGGTGGCTATGAGGCGCAGGCGGTGGGCAACCAGTCATCGGCCTATGGCTATGGCGCGAAGGGCCTGGGCGGGCTGACCGTTGCTGTCGGCACCTTCGCGACGGCATCCAACCAATATGCCGTCGCCATCGGGGCCTCGGCGAAAGCCAATGCCGGCGGCGGCGCGATCGCGATCGGCAATCTCTCCGAAGCGACGGCCTTCGGCGCCGTGGCGATCGGCGATCACTCGATTGCCGATCAGGCCAATACCGTGTCGGTCGGCAAGGCGGGGGCCGAACGGCGGATCGTCAATGTCGCGGCCGGCACCGCCGCGACCGACGCCGTGAACAAGGGACAGCTCGACGCCGTCGACGCCAAGGCCGATGCGGCGCTGGCCGCGGCGACGAATGGGGGTGCCGCGGCTGCAGCGGCACAAGGCACGGCCGATACGGCTCTGGCCAATGCCGCGGCCGCGCAGGGCACCGCCAACACCGCGCTCGCCAACGCCGCCGCCGCGCAAGGCACGGCCAATACCGCACTCGCCAATGCCGCGACCGCGCAGTCCACCGCCGACACGGCACGCACCGAGGCCGCCACGGCGCAATCCACCGCCAATGCCGCTGCCGCCAACGGTGCTTATTTCCGCGCCAACAGCACCGGGCCGGGGCCACAGGCGACGGGTACCGATGCCATCGCGGTCGGCCCGTCGGCGGTTGCCAGCGGCGACCAGTCGGTGGCGATGGGCGCCGGCGCACGCGCGACCAATGGACAGGCGGTTTCGATCGGCGCCGGCAATAGCGCATCGGGCAATGGCGCCGTCGCGATCGGCGATCCCAATGTCGCAACCGGCACCGGTGCGGTCGCACTGGGCGCCAACAACACCGCCACCGGCACCGGGGCGGTAGCGCTGGGCAATGCCAGCAGCGCCACCGGCGACGGCGCCATCGCACTGGGCAATGGCGCGACGGCGGGGCAGGCGGGCTCGGTCGCGATCGGAACCGGGGCGACAGCCACGCGCCCCAGCCAGGTCGTGCTCGGCTCGGCGAATTCGACGCATACCATGTCGGGCATCGCATCCTCGGCCAGCCGCACGGCGCAGTCGGGGGCACTCAGCCTGGTCACCACCGATGCGCTCGGCAATCTCGCCACCTCGACGCTCAATATCGGCACGCTGGCCGGCCTCGACGGCCGGACCACCGCGCTGGAGAATCGCGCGTCACTGCTCGAAGGCCGGGTCACGATGCTCGATCGGCAAGCGCGGCAGGCCAATGGCGGCATCGCCGCCGCGATGGCGCTGGGCGGCACGCTGCTTCCGCCCGACGCCAGTTTCGCGGTGTCGTTCAACCTTGCCACCTATCGCGGTCAGCAGGGTTTCTCCGGTGCGGCGGTCGCGCGGGTGACCGATACGGTCTGGGTCAGCGGCGGTATTGCCGGCTCGACCGTGAAGGGTTCGACCGGGGGTCGCGTCGGCGTCACCTTCGGCTGGTGACGTGGCGATATACGGGCGCGGCACCGAACGGCCGCGCCCGTATATGACGGATTATTTCGTGCCGAGCTTCTCGTTCAGGAAACGGTCCTGCTCGTGCCACAACCGCACCCAGCTTTCGTGCCGGACGAAACCGTGCGCTTCGCCGGGCAGGATCACGGTGCGGACATCGACATTGCGCGCTTTCAGCTTCTGCGCGAGGTCGACGGTTTCGCGCACATCGACATTCATGTCCTGATCGCCGCTGAACAGCAGCACCGGCGAACGCCAGCCATCGATCGCGCCGAGCGGCGATGCCTTGAGCGCGGTCGGGCGATTGGCCTCGCTCACCCCGAAGAAGCGGCTGGGATTGAGGTGCCCTTCCAGTTCCGATGGCCATGACCAGTCGAACACGCCGTGGATCGCCACGCCCGCGCTGAACAGATCGGAATTGCGCGCCAGCGCCTGGCCCGTCAGCAACCCGCCATAGGAGCCGCCCCAGATGCCGATCCGCTTGCGATCCACGTCGTCACGTTGCGCAAGCCAGCGGCCGACGCCCAGCACGTCGCTATATTCGGACGCGGCGCGCCAGCCGCGCCCCTCGGCCTCGCGATAGGCGCGGCCATAGCCGATGCCCGAGCGGTAATTGACCGCGACGACGACATAGCCCTGTTCGGCCAGGCGCCGGTTCATCGCGAAATCATTGGCGTAATAGTCGCTATAGTGGAACGCCGGATACATCTGGCGCGACGGTCCGCCATGGACATAGACGAGCGCGGGATGCGGCCCCTTGCCCGCGGGCATGAAGAGCTGCGCCGGCACGGTGCCGCCGTCGGCGGCCTTGATGCGGACCGCCTTGGGCGCAGGCGCAGTGAAGCTGCGGCTATAGCCATAATCTGCCGGCTTCTCGGCCATCACGGTGTTGCCCGATTTCAGATCGAGCACGCGGACGAGCGGTGCATTCTCCGCATCGCCACCGGTCAGCGCCAGATAGCCGCTGGTGCCCGCCGCAACCGCATTGGCCATGACGATATCGTCGCGCTTCACCTGGCGCTCGGCGCCGGTGCGGACGTTGATGATCGAAAGCTGGCGGGTGTCGATGTCGCGGCAATTATGGACGACGAACAGCGAATCGGCGCCCGCGGGCTCGCTTTCCGCCGCCTCGCAGCCGGTCGGCGTCAGGCCGCGGATCTCGCCACCCGTGCGGGCCACGGCATAGAGCCGGCCCCAGCCGTCATGTTCCGAATAGAAGACGATATTGTCGTCGCCCACCCAGCGTAGCGCATTGTCGCCATCCTCGAGCCCCGCCGTCACCGCCCGGTCCTTGCTCTGCCACAAGGTGCGGATCGCGCCGGTCGCGATCTCGACGGTCTCGACCGCGAAGGGTTCGCTTTCGGTCAGGTCGTAGGTCACGTCATGCTGGCGGCCGCCGAAACGGAGATAGGCGACGGTCTTGCCGTCGGGCGACAGCACCGGTGAGCCGATCCGATCGGCACCGGTCACCAGCCACTCCACCTTGTCGGCGCCCAGCGTATATCGGCCGAGGAACGAATAGCCGCCGCGCTCGGAAACGAAGATCAGGCCCTTGCCGTCCCTGGTCCAGACCGGCTGCCCGAATGCGGCCCCGCCCGCGATCATCAGCTTGGACTGGCCGGGCGCGGCGAGATCGGCCGACCAGAGATCGCGGCCCTGGCGATAGATGAGCGTGCGGCCATCGGGTGAGAAGATCGGCCCCTGGCCGGCCGCGACCTGGACCGGCTTTGCCCCAGCACGCGCCTCCATCACCCAGAGCGTCGGCTTGGGCGGATCGATCAGGCTGGCGGGATTATAGGCGCGTCCGCCGCCGAAGCCGGCCGCGGTCTGGAAAACGACATAGCGGCCATCGGGCGACATGCGGACATCGGTGATCGGCTGACCATCGGCGTCGGTGCGCGAGAATAGTTTGATACGTTCGAATTTCGGCGCGCTGGCGGCCATGATGACGCTGTCGCTGCCCTGGCGGATCAGCCAGGCAAAGGCGGGCGCATCGGCCGCGCTGACCGTCGTCGCGAGCGGGAAGCGGAGGAATGCGGTATCGTCCTGCGCCGAGGCGACCGAGGGAAAGGCCAGCAATGCGGCGCCCGCCGCCAGAGCCATGCGGAAAGACTTGGGCATCAGTTTCCCCTCAATTTTGATTCGCTCCTGATCAGGATCATTTGTTCGGATCAGGCCAAGCACTCTCTGCCATTCGGCGCGTGCAGTGACAAGCGGATCGCCGGCATTTCATCATCGCCGTTCCGCGCCGTGCGATGGCGCGCTATGAAACGGCATGATCCGTCATGACCGACACGCGCAGCGGCTGGCCATATATCTGGCGATGCTCGCGGGTTTCGTCGATGCGGTCGGCTTTCTCAAGCTGGGTGGGCTGTTCGTTTCATTCATGAGCGGCAATTCGACGCGGCTGGCGGTCGGCCTTGCCGAAGGGTCGGCACTCGCATGGCGCGCCGCCCTGCTGATCGCGGCCTTTGTCGGCGGAGTCGTCGCCGGATCGCTGCTGTCGGCCGCCGTGCGCAGCCGCGCGCCTTCGATATTGGCGATGGTGGCTTCGCTGCTGTTCGCCGCCGCTTTGCTCGATCTGCTGGGCATGGACAATGCGGCGATCGGCGCAATGGCGATGGCAATGGGATGCGCGAACACCGTTTTTCAGCGCGACGGCGAAGTGAGCATCGGCGTGACCTATATGACCGGCACATTGGTCAAGCTGGGCCAGCGCATTGCCGATGCATTGCGCGGCGGCGACCATATGGCGTGGCTTCCCTATCTGCTGCTCTGGCTGGGGTTGATCGCGGGTGCGGTCGGCGGATCGATCGGCTATATCAGTATCGGCATGGCGAGCCTGTGGATCGCGGCGACGGGCGCCGCATTGCTCGCGATCCTGGCGCGGCGGCCTGATCGCGAAATGCAGGACGCGCAATAGTCCCGCACAGGGCTTGGCAAGACGCCGCTCGGCCCCACATAAGGCCGCGACATCAGCAGGGAGTGACGATCAGTGGCGAGTCTCGGAATGGGTGCGGACGAACGCGAGGCTTTCGAGGCCTTCAAGCGCGACGTGATCGAACCCTCGATGACGAATCTGGTGATCGTCGATTTCTGGGCCGAATGGTGCGGCCCCTGCAAACAGCTCGGCCCGGTGATCGAGAAAGTCGCCGCCGACTATGCCGACAAGGGCGTCAAGCTGGTCAAGATCGACGTCGATGCCAACAAGGCGGTCGCCGCGCAGTTCCGCATCCAGTCGATCCCGACCGTCTATGCGGTGTTCCAGGGCCAGATCGTCGCGGACATGACGCCCGCACGGACCGAAGGCCAGATCAAGCAGATGCTCGACCAGATCCTGCGCCAGCTGCCGGTGCAGAGCGCCGAAGCCGATCTGAAGCAGGAAATCGCACCTTTGCTCGCCATGGGCGAGGAAGTGCTGGCCGCGGGCGATGCCGAACGCGCATTGTCGATCTTCGCCCAGATCGTCGAGATCGCGCCCGAGGAACCGGCGGCGCTGTCCGGCCAGCTCCGCGCCGCCGTCGCGGCGGGACTGAACGAAGAGGCCGAGGCGATGCTCGCGGCCCTGCCCGAGACGCTGCGCAAGGATCCCGCGATCCAGCGCGCCGAGACCGCGCTCGCGCTCGCCAAGGAGACGCAGCCGGTCGATGACCTTGCCGGTCTGCGCGCCCGTGCGGCGGCCGATCCGGACGATCACGACGCGCGTTTCGAATTGGCCGGCGGCCTGATGGCGACGGGCGATCGCGAGGGCGCGGCCGACGCTCTGCTCGAAAGCATCGCGCGCGACCGCGACTGGAACGAAGGCGCCGCGCGCCAAAGGCTGCTCAAACTGATGGAGGTTGTCGGGCTCGAGGATCCCTGGGTCTCGCAACTGCGCCGACGGCTCTCTGCGATCCTGTTCACCTGATGGCGAGCGGCAGATCCCGTCTGTCGGTCTTTCCGCTGGCCGGTGCGCTGCTCTTTCCGCGCATGCAGTTGCCGCTGCACATCTTCGAGCCGCGCTATCGCGCGCTCGTCAGCGACGCGATGGCACGCGATCGGCGGATCGGCATGATCCAGCCCAGGCCGGTGCTGATCGAGGCGGGGCCGGGATCGGCGGATACGCCGCCGCTGTTCGACATTGGCTGTGTCGGCCGGATCGCGCATGTCGAGGCGCTGGAAGATGGCCGCTACAATATCGTGCTCGAAGGGCTGGCGCGGTTTCGCACCTTGCGCGAACTCGATGTGACCACGCCGTTTCGCCAGTTCGAAGTCAGTTTCGACGGCTTTGCCGAGGATGACGCCGATACGGCGCTCGATATCGCCCGCCGCGCCGCGCTCGAGATCGAATCGCGGCGCTTTGCCGATGCGCAGGGCTATGCGGTAGACTGGGAAGCGGTGGCGCGGCTCGACGACGAATCGCTGGTCAACGGCATCGCCCAGATCGCACCGTTCGACGTCGCCGCCAAACAGGCTTTGCTCGAAGCGTCCGGCATCGCCGAGCGCGCCGATCTGATCGTCCAGCTGATGCAGTTCTTCGCGCGCCACGGCAGCGACGACGGCGACGGCGCCACACTGCAATGAGCATCGATCCCGAACTGCTCGCGATCCTGGTCTGCCCGCTTACCCGTCAGCCATTGCGCTACGACGAGGCGCGGCAGGAGCTTGTGTCGGAAGCGGGAGGGCTGGCCTATCCAATCCGAGACGGGGTGCCTGTACTGCTGATCGAAGAGGCGCGTGGATTGGACCAATCCCAGGACTGATCGTTATTCGGGTCAGGCCGGAGCGAAAATGGTGATGACCGAGAACCGGAGCGCAGCGTACGTCAGTACGTGAGCACCGGAAGCGCAGGGCAGCGCCATTTGCAGCAAGGCATCACCCGAATAACGATCGGTCCTCAGCACTCCACCACATTGACCGCTAGCCCGCCGAGCGAGGTCTCCTTGTAGCGTTCCGACATATCGAGCCCGGTCTTGCGCATCGTCTCGATCACCTGATCCAGACTGACCCGGTGCGTGCCGTCACCGAGCATCGCCAGCCGTGTCGCTTCCACCGCCTTGATCGAGCCGACCGCATTGCGTTCGATGCACGGCACCTGGACGAGCCCGCCCACCGGATCGCAAGTGAGGCCGAGATTATGCTCCATGCCGATCTCCGCGGCATTCTCGATCTGCGCGGGCGTCGCGCCCAGTGCGGCAGCGAGACCGGCCGCGGCCATCGAACAGGCCACACCCACTTCGCCCTGGCAACCGACTTCGGCGCCCGAGATCGACGCATTCTCGCGGAACAACGATCCGATCGCCGCGGCGGTCAGCAGGAAATCCTCGACGCCCTCTTTCGTCGCCTTGGGCGTGAAACGCTCATAATAACGCAGCACCGCGGGCACGATCCCCGCCGCGCCGTTGGTCGGCGCCGTCACGACCTTGCCGCCCGCCGCATTCTCCTCGTTCACCGCCAGCGCCCACAGGTTGATCCAGTCGATCACCGCCAGCGGATCGGCAAGCGCACGTTCCTGACGTTCGATCAGCGTGCGATAGATACCGGGCGCGCGGCGCTTGACGCGCAAGCCGCCGGGCAGCTCCGCCATGTCCGATCGCACGCCGCGGTCGATGCAGGCGGACATGGCGTCGGCGATCGCGCCGAGCTTCGCGGAGACCTCGGCCGGCGCCAGCGTCGCTTCCTCGTTGGAACGCATCAGGTCGGCGATCGACATGCCTGTCTCCGCCACCAGCTCGAGCAGTTCGGCGCCCGAATGGAAGACATGCGGCACATCCCAGCCGCCTTCGGGTGCGGCGTTGCGGCCGATCTGGTCCTCGTCGAGCACCGCACCACCGCCGACCGAATAATAGGTGCGGCGCGCGAGTTCATCCCCCGTGCCGTCGAACGCCGCAAAGGTCATCGCATTGGAATGGAAATCGAGCCGTTCGCGCTGAAGGAAACGCAGGTCGACGGCTTCGTCGAACGCGATCTCGTGCACGCCGCCCAGCTTCAACCGGCCCTCCGCCCGGATGGCCGCGATCGCGGCGTCGGCAGCGTCGGGATCGATCGCGGCCGGGACATGGCCGGCCAGCCCGAGCAGAACCGCGCGATCGGTGGCATGGCCCTTGCCCGTCAGCGCCAGCGATCCGTACAGCGCGGCATCGACACGCACGACGCGATCGATGATGCCACCGTCCGACAGCCGCCGCGCGAAATCAGCCGCAGCCGTCATCGGCCCCATAGTGTGCGAACTCGACGGTCCTACGCCGATCTTGAACAGGTCGAATACGCTCGCAACCATTTCAGCCCCTCAATTCCCACGCGGCCCGAACAGGATCATCGCGGCACCCGTCAGGCAGACCGCACCGCCCATCAAATCCCACCGATCCGGTCGTACACCCTCAACCGCCCAGAGCCAGCCGAGCGACGCGACGATGTAGACGCCGCCATAGGCCGCGAAGGCACGGCCCGCAAAGGCGCTTTCGACCATCGTCAAAGCCCAGGCGAACAATGCGAGCGACACCATGCCCGGCACGATCCACAGCACCGGCTTGTCCAGCCGCAGCCATGCCCAGAAGGCGAAGCATCCGAAGATCTCCGCCAGCGCGGCGCCGAGATAGAGGAGCGGCGTCAGTGGCCGCCCCCGGCCCCTGGAATTCGGTCGCGCATCGATATCCTCGGCAATTTTATTGCTTTTGCTTTACGCAGGGCCATCGGGTGAGGCAATCGCTGCGCCGATGATCGCCGACACCCAGCCCTTCGTCCTGCTCGACGACGCCCGCACCACCGGCGCAGGCGCGGCGCGCCTGTATCGCGATCCGGTCGAGATCGTCACGACCCGCGAAATTGCCGGGGTTGGGGCGGCGCTGGAACGACTGGCACGGGCGCAGGCAAGCGGCCTGCATGCAGCGGGCTATATCGCCTATGAGGCAAGCCCCGCATTCGAACCCAGATTGCCCGTGCGGACCGGCACCTCCGCGCCGCTGCTCTGGTTCGGCCTGTTCGACGGCTTCACCGCGATCCCGGCCGACGAGATCGCCGCGTTGCTGCCCGATCCCGATGGCGCCTGGACCGGCCCGCCCCGGCCCGAGCTTTCCGCCGCAGACTATGCCGGCAAATTCGCGCGTGTCCGCGACTATATCGCGGCGGGCGATATCTATCAGGCGAATCTCAGCTTTCGCGCGCGCGTGCCCGTGGCGGGCCATCCGCTCGCGCTCTATGCGCGGCTGCGCGCCGCATCGGAAGCGGGCTGGGGCGGCGCGCTGTTCACCGGCGATCATTGGCTGCTCTCCGCCTCGCCCGAATTGTTCTTCACGCTCGAGCGCGGCGCGCTGACCGCGCGCCCGATGAAGGGAACCGCACCCCGCCGCGCCGATCCGGTCGCGGATCGCGCCGCCGCATCCGCGCTGGGCGACGATCCCAAGGAGCGCGCCGAAAATCTGATGATCGTCGATCTTCTGCGCAACGACCTGTCGCGCGTCGCCGAGGCGGGCAGCGTCGCGGTGCCCGATCTGTTCACCGTCGAAACCTATCCCACCATCCACACCATGACATCGACCGTCACTGCGCGGCTTGCGCCCGGCCGCTCGGCGATCGACGTGCTCGCCGCACTGTTTCCCTGCGGCTCGATCACGGGCGCGCCCAAGATCCGCGCGATGGAAATCGTCGCCGAAATCGAGCCTTCGGCGCGGGGGGCCTATACGGGATCGATCGGGTGGCTTGATCCGGCGGGCGATGCAGCGTTCAATGTAGTGATCAGGACGCTGGCAATGGAGCGGGGGGCGGTTGAAGCGGAAATCGGACTGGGGAGCGCGGTCGTCGCGGATTCGACCGCAGCGGGCGAATGGGCCGAATGCCTGGCCAAGGGCCGCTTCGTGACCGCGGGCGCACGCACGTTCGACCTGATCGAAACCATGGCGTTCGACCCTGCAGATGGGTTGCTGCTGCTGGAGCGTCACCTGGAACGCATGAAGGCGAGCGCCGACGCGCTCGGCTTCGCGTTCGACCGCCATGAGGTCCGCAACGAGCTCCAGGCGGCAACCTTTCGGCTGCGGTCCGCGTCGCGCGTCCGCCTGCTGCTGGCGCGCAGCGGTGCCGTGGCCATCGAGATCCGGCCCGCACCGGCCGCCCAGCAAGCCCCGGTCGCGGTCACGCTTGCACCGCTTCCCGTCGATCCCGCCGATTTCCGGTTGCACCACAAGACCACCGATCGCGACTTCTATCGCGACGCGCTGGCCGGGACGGGGGGCTTCGAAGTGGTCTTCGCCGATGGTGAAGGGCGCCTGACCGAAGGCAGCTTCACCAATATCTTCGTCGAGCGGAACGGCGTGCTGCTGACGCCGCCGCTTGTCCGCGGGCTGCTTCCCGGTGTGCTGCGTGGGCAGCTTCTCGACGAAGGGCGCGCCGTCGAGGCGGACCTGACTGCCGACGATCTGGCGGGCGGATTCCTCATCGGCAACGCCGTGCGCGGGCTGATCCCGGCGACATTGGTCCGCTGAAGCAAAAAAATCGGCGAAGGCCCGGATTCTCCGGCCAACCGCCATTGCCGTAACGAATCCCCCGTCCTATGGGCATGCCGCACCGCAACAGGAGCGTATTCATGTCCCGCACCTCCGCCGCGCTTGGGCGCATCCAGCCTTCCGCCACGCTGGCGATGACCAGCCGTGTGCTCGACCTGAAGCGCCAGGGCATCGACGTGATCGGCCTGGGTGCGGGCGAGCCCGATTTCGACACGCCCGATTTCGTCAAGGAAGCGGCGATCGAGGCGATCCGTGCGGGCAAGACCAAATATACCAATGTCGACGGCACCGCCGAGCTGAAGGACGCGATCGCCACCAAGTTCAAGCGCGACAACGGCCTGGTCTATGCACCCGGCCAGATCAGCGTGAATGTCGGCGGCAAGCACACTTTGTTCAATGCGCTCGTGGCCAGTGTCGAAGCCGGCGACGAAGTGATCATCCCGGCCCCTTATTGGGTCAGCTATCCCGACATCGTGAACTTTGCGGGCGGAACGCCCGTGGTGATCGAGGCCGGTGCATCGCAGGGCTACAAGATCACCCCCGCGCAGCTCGAAGCGGCCATCACGCCCGCAACCAAATGGCTGATCCTCAATTCGCCGTCGAACCCGACCGGCGCCGCCTATTCGCGCACCGAGCTGGAAGCGATCGCCGACGTGCTGCGCCGCCATCCGCACGTGCTGGTGATGGCCGACGATATGTACGAGCATATCGTCTATGACGATTTCGTCTTCACGACGATCGCCCAGGTCGCGCCCGATCTCTACGATCGCACGCTGACCGTGAACGGCTGTTCCAAGGCCTATTCGATGACCGGCTGGCGCATCGGCTTTGCCGGCGGCCCCGAATGGCTGATCAAGGCGATGGGCAAGCTCCAGTCGCAGTCGACGTCGAACCCCTGTTCGATCGCTCAGGCCGCCGCGACCGCTGCACTCACCGGCGATCAGAGCTTTCTCGAAGCGCGCAACACCGCGTTCCAGGGCCGGCGCGACCTGGTCGTGTCGATGCTCAACCAGGTCAACGGCATCCATTGCCCGCGTCCCGAAGGCGCCTTCTACGTCTATCCCGACGTGTCCGGCCTGATCGGCAAGACCACGCCAGGCGGCAATCTGATCGCAAACGACGCGGCACTGATCGAATATTTCCTCGACGATGCGCGTGTCGCCGCCGTCCATGGCGCGGCATTCGGCCTCGAACCGGCGTTCCGCGTCAGCTATGCGACGTCGGAGGAAATCCTGACCGAGGCGTGCACCCGCATCCAGGAGGCGTGCGCCGCGCTGCGTTGATGCGGGTCCGGCGCGGACGCGCCGTCCTTCCCAAGATGAACACGACCCTGTGATCCCGTTCACTGCGGCGTCAGCCGCGCGGTGGCATCGCCCGGTTGTCAGAAACGAAATTGATTCGGCCCCGAGTCGGACGAAAGAGGAAACGAGACGATGATATCGGTGCTGAAATCCGATCTGGCTCGCCGCTTTGCCGGCGGCTTCCTGGCGGGCGCGATCGCGATCCTGACCATCCAACCGCCCGAAGGCGCGATTGCCGCCGTCGAGGCGCTGAAACTGGCCGCCGGTCTCGCCTGACCAAGCCATCCCGCGTTCATCCGGTTTCTGCTAAACGGCGGGCGAAGGATGCCCGCCATGACTGTAAAGTTCGCGCTCGTTCCCCTCGCCATGGCCGGTGCCGCGCTTGCCGCCCTGGCCTGGCCCATGCTGACCGCGCCGCCAGCCCATGCCGAACAGGCGCGCATGCTGCCCCGCGCTTCGATCGCCGACACTGCCGCAAAGGGAATGCAGACCGCGATACTGGCGGGTGGCTGCTTCTGGGGCATGGAAGCGGTGTTCGAGCAGGTGAAGGGCGTCCGATCGGTCATCTCGGGCTATGCCGGCGGTACCGCGAACACGGCAACATACGATCAGGTCTCCACCGAACGCACCGGCCATGCCGAGGCGATCCGCATCACCTATGATCCGGCACAGGTCAGCTACGGCACGCTGCTGCGCGTTTTCTTCGCGGTCGCCCACGATCCCACGCAGCTCAATCGCCAAGGCCCCGACACCGGCCCGAGCTACCGTTCCGCGATCTTTCCGCAGACGGCTGCACAGGCAAAGGCCGCACAGGCCTATATCGCGCAACTCGGGAGGGTTCGCGCATTCGACCGGCCAATCGTGACGCGGATCGAAACCGGCCGCTTCTTCCCCGCCGAGGCCTTCCACCAGGATTTCTTCCGGCGCAATCCCGGCCATCCCTATATCGTGCGCTGGGACAAGCCGAAGGTGGCGGCATTCAGGGCAGGATTCCCGGCGCTAGTGCGGTAGGCCACTCCATCATTCCCGCCTTCGCGGGAATGACAAGCTTGTGCCTGCCTCAAGCGGCCAGCGGGAAGCGCAGCATCCGGTCGCTGAGCGGAACCAGGGCCTGCGCGCCACGCCCGACCGCGCGGATGATCTCGGGATGGCCCGCATCGAGCCCCCCGGTCAGCGCGCCGAAAGCGGGCAGGATCAGCTTGGCGCCGGTCGCGACGAAGCAGCGCCGCGATACGTGCCGCCCACGCACGGTGACGCGGAATTTGGGGTGGAAATGCCCCGACAATTCGGGCCGCATCTCGAGCGGATCCGCCTCGTGGCGCAGCACCAGCCCGTCGACCAGCGCCTCTTCGAGGATTTCCCCGCCCAGCCATTCGGCGAGTGCGGCGTCGTGATTGCCGGTGATCCAGACGAAGCGCGTCATGGCAGTCAGCGTGCGCAGCATGTCGCGCGCATGCTCCGGCAATCGCGCGGCGCCTTCGCTGTCGTGGAAACTGTCGCCGAGACACCAGATCTCGATCGCCCCGGTCGCCGCGCGCAACGCGGAGAGATCAGCCAGCGTCGCGATCGAATCATAAGGCGGCAGCATCTGTCCGAAGCGCGCGAACCAGCTCGCTTTCTCGAAATGCAGATCGGCGACCAGCAATGCGCGACGCGCAGGCCAGAAGAGCGCCCCCTGCGGCAGCGCGACCAGATCATGCCCTGCGAACGAAAAGGGAACCATTGGTTCTCTTACCCCGCATATTGCAGCCCGTTCAAGGCATGCGGTCGTCATATTTGACGGTATTGCGATGAATGGCGCCCTGGGGCTGCGACGCGTCATCGTCGACGGCCGGCTGATGATAACGTGGAATCAGCCGCTTGAAGACATATTCCGACAAGAGCAGCAGTAGCGCGAGTACCGTGCCGACGGTGAGCAGCTTATACTGGCCGAGCCCGGCGACGATTCCGGCACAGGCGGAAACCCAAAGATTGGCGGCAGTGGTGACATTGTGGACGTCGCCACGCTTCACGAAGATCAGGCCCGCGGCGATGAAGCCGATCGCCTGCGCGACCCCCTGGATAACGCGCAACGGATCAGGCTGCGAATTCAAATGTTTGAGCGTGTCGAACAGCAGCAGCGAAGACAATGTAACCATCGCCGCGCTCAGCGCCACCAGCGCATTGGTCCTGAGCCCAGCATCATGGCCACGCAATTCGCGGTCCAGCCCCAGCAACAATCCGATCGCGGTCGCGACCCCAAGACGCAGCGCGATCTCGCTCCAGCTATCGGCAACCAGCATCCGCTATCAAATCGCGGGTGCGCGTTCGGGTTCCCTTGCCGCCAGGCGCCTGCCATTGTCGCGGCCCGCGCCGTCGGGCAGCAGCAGCCGTACCTTGCGGCTGGCAAAGTCCACCGAGACGCGGTCGAACATGCGCAGCGCGTCCATGCCGAGCAGGATCGCCGGCCGCCGCGTCAGATCGAGCGTCCGGAAGATCGGCGCGTCGGAGAAGGCGATCGGCATGTTGCGGATGGTCGCGCCGCCCAGCTTGATCTCGTTCACGCTGGTATAGCTGGCATCGGCACGGCCGCCGGTGACGCTGATCAGTTCGATCGACTTGGGCGGATGCGGCGGATTCCGGCCGATCAGCCGCCGGCGGAGCGCGCTGTTGCCGACCGAGACCTGCGCGCCGGTGTCGATGACCACATCGACCCGCGCACCATTCAACGTCGCTCCCATCAGGATGAGTTGTCCCGCGCGCCGGCGCGCGGTGACGACGATTTCGTCGGGCTCACGGCGCTCGCTCATTTTCTGCCCGGGCGTGACCGTCATCGTGCCCGCCTTGAAGTCGAGCGTGACGCGCTGATCGCGCAGGCTGTCGATCCCGATCAGGCCCGATGCGCCGATATGCTGCTGGGCAAAGGCGGGCGCGCGGATGTCGTTGGTCTGATTCGCGCTGACCTTGAGCGAGGGGATCAGCACCGTATCCACCCGTTCACTGCCGGTCATCGAATGGACCAGCGCGAATCCGCCGCTACTCAGCGCCAGCCGATCGGCGAGTTCGCGCGAGATCACGGTGCGCTCGGCACCGGTATCGACCAGGAAGGCGAAGGGACCGGCGGTGCCAATGCTGACCGGCACCGTCATGCGCGCGGTGGTGTCGGTTCCGATCTCGATCACTTCACCTGGAACCGCCGCCGCCGGTGGCTCCTGCGCAGCGGATGGAGCAGCCACGGCAAGCGCCGCGGCCGAAAGCGCGAACAACAGATTTCTCGTCATGGCGACACCCTCTCCCAAGCGTCCTGGAAGAGGCTATGCCCTTTATCGAGTCCCGGCAAGCGAAGGGTCTATCGGGGCACTCCGTACGCGGATCGGTAACCCGGCAATGGAGTGTCCCGCGACGTCGGCGCGGGACAAGTCCGATGGCCTCTATTTGCCCTTGGCCACCTCGGCCGCGCGTAGCAGCCTGATCGTATTGCCACCCATGATCTTCGCGATATCGGTCTCCGAATAGCCTTCCTTGAGCAGCCGCGCCGTGATCTTGGGGAGCAGCGAGACGTCCTCCATGCCCTTGACGCCGCCGCCGCCATCCCAATCCGCACCCATGCCGACATGGTCGGGGCCGACCAGCTTCAGAACATGAAGCATCGACGCCATGAAATTCTCGAAACTGGCGTCTTGGAAAGGCGCCTTGGCATCGAGCGCGGCATAGTCGGCGGCGAGCTTGCGCTGCTCCTCCGGCGTCATCGTGCCGATCTTTTCCTTGCGCGCATCGAGCGCGTCGCGCTCGGGCGTGCTGTTGAGCGGCGCCAGGAAGATGCTGTTGATCTGGACGACACCGCCCTTGGCGGCGAGCGCCTTGATCCGGCCATCGTCCAGGTTGCGGGGATGGTCGTTGGCCGCCTTGGGCCCCGAATGCGACAGGATGATCGGCGTCTTCGACAGTGCGAGCATCTGGTCGAGCGCGGCGTCGGAGGAATGGCTTCCATCGATCACCATGCCGAGCCGGTTCATCTCCGCCACCCATTTTTTGCCGAGCGGGCTGAGCCCGCCCCAGCGGGCCTTGCCGGTTGTGCTGTCGGCGAATTGGTTGTCGGCGCTGTGGACAGGCCCGGCCATGCGGACGCCGCGACGATAGAATTCGGCAAGCAGCGAGAGATTCTCGCCGAGCGGATAGCTGTTCTCGATGCTCTGATAGACGATCGCCTTGCCCGTCGCCGCGATCTTCGCCGCATCGTCGGCGGTCGTCGCCAGCGCCATCGTGTCGGGATTCTTCGCGACGATCGCCGCGATCTCGTCCGCGCGCTTGAGCGCGAACGCCTTGGCATCGGCGAAACCCTTGGCGTCCAGCGGACCCTGCGCAGTATAGATCACCCAGAAACCGCCATCGAGTCCGCCCTGCTTCATGCGCGGCAGATCGACCTGGGTCATGTCGTCGACCATGCTATGGCGCTGTGCGATGTCCCAGCCAGGCCGGCCGAAATTGGCGGGCGTGTCGAGATGGGTGTCGAGCACCAGCATCTTCTCATGGAGCGCCGCGGCGTCGATCGGCTCAGCAGTCTTGGTCGCCGGCCCGCATGCCGCAAGGATCAGGACGAGTGGCAATGCGCGCATATATGGGCTCTCCGTAAGTGATTATCGTTGGCGGTTGCTTATCGTGCGCCGCTGCTCGCCGCTAGGGTCCGCCTAGTGCCGGGGCTAAAGCGGTTGACAATCGGCGCCCCATCGCGCATTGGGCCGCCCTTGAACGAGCGGCGTTTTTCGCCGCTTTTCTTTTTCAGATTCGCACAATTCAGTGTTTCACAAGGGTTTCGGGTCATGGCCAAGCCAACCACCGTCAAGATCAAGCTCGTCAGCTCGGAAGGCACCGGCTTCTTCTACGTCACGAAGAAGAATCCGCGCACCCTGACCGAGAAGCTGTCCTTCCGCAAATATGATCCCGTCGCGCGCAAGCACGTCGAGTTCAAGGAAGCCAAGCTCAAGTGATCCCTCTCACCTTCCCGCATGCGGGAAGGTGATGATTCGGAAGACGGGGCGGGCCGCGCATGCGCTCGCCCTTTGTCTTGTCCGCTTTCGCCGAGTCGCAGGGGCGATTCCGCGCGCTTGCCGCCTTATAGCAGCTCGCTCACCTCGCCGATGAACTTCATCACCGATATCGGTTTGGAGACATAGGCCTCCGCGCCCGCTTCGCGGATGCGCTCCTCGTCGCCGCGCGCGGCATAGGCGGTCACCGCCATCACCGGAATCCGCTTCAGCACATCATCCGCCTTCAGCGTGCGAATCAGGTCGAGCCCGCTGACATAGGGCAGCTGGATATCCATGATGATCAGGTCCGGCGAGAAGGCGCGCGCGCGATCCACCGCCTCGCGCCCGTCGCGAACCGGCTCCGCTTCATGCTCATGCGCACGCAGCAGATCACAGAAAAGTTTGAGATTGAGTTCGTTGTCCTCGACAACGAGCACCCTT
>JASBTC010000243.1 GCA_030148625.1 Sphingobium sp.
TCAACGCCTTGTCGGCGGACGGACCGCCGGCCTTCGTTTTCCTCGACGATTATCACCTGGCGCAGACGCGGCAGAACGACCAGGTGATCGAATGGCTGCTCCGCCACCGGCCGCAGCGGCTGAAGCTGGTCGTCGCGATGCGGGGGCGACCCAGCTTTCCGGTGTCGCGGCTGCGCGCGGAGGGCAATCTGCTCGAATTCGACGAGGAGGATCTGCGTTTCCGGCTCGACGACGGCCGCCGCCTGTTCGGCGACGAACTCGATTCAGCCGGGATGGCGGCGATCTTCGAACGCACCGAGGGCTGGCCGGTGGCGCTCCAGCTTGCGCGGCTCTGGGCCAGCCGCCATGCGGGCACACCGTCGCCCTTCCCCGGCTTCACCGGCAGCGCGAGCGAGATGGCGGCCTATCTGGCGGAAGAGATCGTCGCTGGCCTGCCCGAGGCGAGCCGCGATCTGCTGCTCGCCACCGCGATCGTCCGAGAACTGCCGATCGACCTGGCCCGACATCTCACCCAGGGTGAGGCGAGCAGCGCGATGCTGGCGGAACTGATCGCGCTCAACGTGCCGATCTTCGCGGTGCCCGGCCATGACGACCGGTTCCGCTATCATCCGATCTTCCGCGAATTCCTGGCAGCGCAGCTCGCCGTCTCGGATCGCCACGACACGCGCACGCTGCATCGTCTCGCCAGCCAATGGTTCCTCGACCATGACCGGATCGTCGACGCGATCGAACATGCCGCCGCCGCGGGCGATCAGGATCGTGCGATCGAACTGGCAGCCAGTGTCAGCTGGGTGCGCCAGATCAGCCGGGGCCGTTCGGTCGACGTCCGCCGCGTCCTTGCCGCACTTCCCGAAGACCGCATCTCCCGCCATCCCAGGCTGGCGGCCACGCTGACCTTCCTCAAATATAAGGAAGGGAACAACAAGGCGGGATCGCTGATGTTCCAGGATCTGGAAGCGATGTTCCCGCGTGGGCCCGACCGGGCCGCCACGTTCGGGCCGGGCGCGACGCAGGATCTCCAGCTTCTGGACGCGCTGCACGCCGCCTATGTCGACGAAGGCATCGCGCCGGAGGCGATACGTCCGCTCGAAACCCTGCTCGTCGCCGCCGATCCCGCCGATTACGGCTTTCGCGGCACGCTCACCACCACGCTCGGCCTGCTCTATTTCCGCAACGGCCGGCTGCTCAATTCGCGCGCGACTTTCCTTGCCAGCATGGACGAGTTCGCCAGCGGCAATATCGGCTATGGCACGGTCTTCATTCCCATTCACCTCGCGATGATCGCGATCGTCCAGGCGCAGCTCGGCGAGGCACGGGGCTGGATCGCCAGCGGTTCGGAGAAGATCCGCGCGCATTTCTCGTTCGACCCGGCGCTGCACCACCAGCTCGATCTGATCGCTGCCGAACTCCACTATCTCTCGAACGATCTCGGCGCCGCGAAGCGCTGCCTGTCGGTCGCGATGACGGCGATCGAACAGACCGAGGGCTGGACCGAGCTCTATATCGCCGCCTATCGGACGATGGCGTCGATCGCGCTCGTGGAGGACGGCATCGGCGCGGCGCGCGGGGTGCTCGACGCGGGCGACGACGCTGCCCGGCGGCTCGGACTGCCGCGCCTGTCGTTCAATCTCGCCTCCAAGCGCGTGCAATTGCTGCTTGCCGCGGGCGACGTGGCGGCGGCGGCACAGGCGGCGGCGGATAGCGGCCTCGCCGATATCGCCGCCGGCCGCCATTATCCGGTGACGGGCTGGATCGAACGCGACGAGGCGACCGCCAGCCTGGCGCGGCTCGCCATCGCGCGCGACGATCCGGCACATGCGCTCGAACGGCTCGCCGAGCTGGAACGGCGGTCTCATGAAAGCGATGCCGGCCTCCGCCTCATCCAGTGCAGGATCCTCAAGGCGATTGCCTTCCGCAAGGCGGGCGAGCTCGACCTCGCGGTCTCGAGCATGCGCCAGGCCCTGACCGAAACGATGCGCGAAGGCCTTGTCCGCCCGTTTCTCGACGAAGGGCCGGCGGTCCGCGCGCTGCTCCGCGATACCGTCGCCCATATCGGCGTCGGCGCGATGACCGAGGCGCTCTATGCCTGGATCTCGCAATTGCTGATCGCCTTCGACGGCGGCGGCGCGGCCGACGGTGCCGCCGAAACCATCGGCTCGGCGATCTTCACCCCTGCCGAACTCAGCGTGTTGCAGGAATTGCGCACGGGCGGATCGAACAAGGAGATCGCACGCCGGCTCTCCACCACCGACAACACGATCAAGTTCCACATGAAGAACATCTTCCGCAAACTGGGCGTCAACACCCGCCGCCTGGCGATCGAAGTCGCCACCCAACGCGGACTGATCGCCGCCTGAACGGCGGCACGCGCTTGACAAGCGGGCACCCGCCTGCCCGGATATCGCCATGTTCGGATGGAAACGCCAAAAGCCGCTGACGCTGGTGCCCTTTGCCCAGGCGATGCCGCGAACCTTCAACACATTGCTGTGCGACGGCGTGACGGCGCATGATCTTCCCGACTTCGCGGCATTGCTGGCGCTTCATGCCCGGCTGCAGCGGGAGCGTGCCGATCGCCGCCTCCTCGCCTCGCTCGATGATCTCGGCCAAGCCTGTTACACGTCAGGCCACGGCACCGACGCCAACGATCTCGACGATATCGAAGGGCATGATCTCTCCGGGCTGGACGCGGCGCTGTTCGAGGATGGCGAGCATCGCGGTTATCTCTCCACCCCAGCCGAATTCCCCATCCGCCTCGCCAATCTGTTGAAACGCGCCGGACCGGTCGCGCTTGGCGACGTCGCAGGTCTGCTCGACTGGGAAACCCCGGGCGATGCGAACGACCCGATCACCATCAACGACGATCCCGACGCGGCGCTGCACATCGCCGGGGAGCGCGAGGTGATCTTCCAGTTCGTCCCCGTCACGTCGGCGGCGGAGGCGATCGCGGCCTTTCCAAACGGCTATTTCGCATCCGATCTCGACCCGATGCAGAACCTTGTCCTCGCACGGCACCTGGAGACGGACTACGGCCTGTCGCTGTTCGGCATCGGATCGCGCTTTCTCGGTTTCCGCCGCGAACGGCCGCTGGACGAAGCGACGGCACAAGCGCTCGCGACCGGGATCGCCGCGCTCTACGCTGGCAGTCCGGCAGAGGCGGCCGACGCGCTCGCAAGACTGCTGACAGGCCGGGACTGGCTATTGCTGCGCTATACCGAAAGCTGAGTCGGGCGCGCGAAACGCCCGGCAGCCCTGCTGCCACACGCCACCGTCCGAAAATTCCGGGAAGCGATTGCATGGAACGCGGCGGCGCGCGAAAAGCGCGCCGTTGATAGGAGAGTCCCATGCGTAAAGCCCTTGCCCTGTTGCTGCTGCCCCTCGCCCCGCTGATCCAGGCAAGCGCGCCCGCACCGACATCGCCAATGCCTAGCCCGACCGCGCAGGCGGGCGTTCAGGACCAGGCCCTGCTCGAGTTCCTCGACCAGGCATTCGACGCGCAGATGGCGCTGAGCCCGGAGGCGCAGACGCGACTCGGCTTCAAGACCGATTATGACCGGCTGGACGATTATACCGACGCCGCGGCGGTACGCGCGCGCGACCTGGCCGAGAAGCAGCTCAAGGAGATGCAGACGCGGTTCCGGCCCGACCAGCTGGGGGAAAGCGCGCGCGTCAGCTATCGCCTGTTCGAATATGAAGTGACGCGCGGCCGCGAATCCTTCCAGTTCCGCAAGCTGGCCTTTCCGGTTTCCACCACGGGCAGCCCGGCGGGCGACATTCCCGTGCTGCTGATCAACAATCACAAGGTCGACACCGTTGCCGACGCCCGCGCCTATATCGCGCGGCTGCGCGATACCGAGCGCGTGATGCGCGAAACGGCGGCGCTGATGCGCGAGCAGGCGGCGGCGGGAATCGTGCCCAACAAGGTCAATTTCGCGCCGGCCCGCGCCGATGCGCTGAAAGTGGTCACCGGCGCGCCGTTCGACAGCGGGCCGGATTCGACGCTGATGGCCGATTTCACCAAGAAAGTGGGCGCGCTGAACGCGCCGGCGGCGGACAAGGAAGCGTTGCTGAACGATGCGCGCACAGCACTGACCGGTCCGTTCCGGCGCGGCTATGAGGTACTGGTCGCCGCGATCGACGAGATCGAGCCCCAGTCCAAGGGCAATTTCGGCGCGTGGAGCCTGCCCAATGGCGCGGCCTACTACGCCGATCGACTGAAGAGTTCGACCACGACCGCGCTGACCGCCGACCAGATCCATCAGTTGGGCCTTCGCCAGGTGGCGGCGATCCGGCAGGAAATGGAAGCGATCAAGACGGAAGTCGGCTTCAAGGGCACGCTGGAGCAATTCTTCGACCACGTCCGCACCGATCCCCAGTTCAAATATGCCAACACCGAAGCGGGCCGGGAGGAATATCTGCGCGACGCCCGCGGCGTGATCGCCTCGGTGATGGCGGCGGCGCCGCGTTATTTCCGCACCTTGCCCAAGGCGGCCTTGGAAGTGCGTGCAGTGGAGAAATGGCGCGAGGGAACGGCCTCGACCGCGTTCTACAACCAGCCCTCCGCCGACGGATCGCGGCCCGGAATCTATTATGTAAACCTGGTCGACATGAACCAGACGCAGAAGATCCAGGTGGACGGCATCGCCGCGCATGAAGGCGCGCCGGGGCATCATTTCCAGATCGCGCGACAGCAGGAACTGATCGGCATTCCCAAATTCCGCAAGTTCGGCGGATACGGCGCCTATATGGAAGGCTGGGGACTCTATTCGGAGCGACTCGCGGGCGAAATGGGCGTCTATAAGGATCCCTATTCGCGGCTGGGCATGTTGTCGCTCCAGGTGTGGCGCGCGATCCGGCTGGTGCTGGACACGGGCATCCATTCCAAGCGCTGGACGCGCGAACAGGCGATCGCCTATTTCCGATCGAACAGCTCGGTATCGGACACCGATATCGCGCGCGAGGTCGATCGCTATTTCAACTGGCCGGGCCAGGCGACAAGCTACATGGTCGGCCAGCTCAGGATCGCCGAGCTGCGTGCCCGCGCCGAAAAGGCGCTGGGGTCGCGCTTCGACATCCGCGACTTCCACGAAGCCGTGCTGAGCCAGGGCGCACTGCCATTGGACGTGCTGGAGGAACAGGTGGATCGCTACATCGCGGACGCGCGGAAATGATCATGCGGTGACGGTGCACTTCGTTCCAAGCATGCTTACAAGGCTGTCAGGGTTTTGTGCATGCGGGTTCAGCGCATCGTCACCGGAGCCATGGCCGGGCCCGGAGGCAACTCCGTCCAGTGAGAAACTGCCTTAGACGCACATCCAGTCGAGCTCGGCATCGTCGAGCGCCTGCAACACCTCCTGGTCCGTCAGCATCACGCCCAGGCGCCGTCTGACATTGTCGGGCGTCCCTCGCTCGGAAAAGCCGTCATCAGCCTTTGCGGCCGCGATCAGCGCGTCCAGCCTTTCGTCTCGATCCTCTTGTTTCAACAGCCATGCCGCGAAGGGCAGCGGCGCCTCTCCATACCACTCCCGTCCGATCATATAGCCGAAGCCCTGGCGGGGTTTTCCTTGCACCCCTCTTGTCCGCATCTTCTGCGGTCAACGCGTCGATAATCGGTGCTCAAGCGCGATACTCCGCTTTCTATTTCCGAAAATCGTGAAAGCCCCCGAAGAACCTTTCGTTCCTGGACGAACGATGAGGCCCATGTTCAATGCGATGGGTTGAGAAGCGTGCGTGTGTACAAGGCTTTGACGTCAGTGTTGCGGAGGATGCGTTGCCTACCTATCCATCGCGCATGACCTTCCCGAACATCCTGCATCCCCCATTTCTCATATCCGTCGAAATCCTGGGGGACCGCGGCCTACGGATCGTGGCGGAAGAGCGGACCGGACGGGGCCCTGCACTGGAGGAACTTCCCGAACTCGGCCTCACATCTCGTGAAATCATTCGGCATTCGAGCGATGCCACATATGAAATCAGCTGGCCCGTCGTGGTGGGTTTCGTCACGCGGGGAGACCCGTTTCCAGCAGGGCCTTCGAGCACGGCGACAATCCGCGACCACGGGACTCAAAGCGCCTTTCTGGATTGGATAAAGGCCGAGTCCAACGCGGATCCCAACTATGTCGCGATCACGGCCGGCGAGGATGACTCCGACAGCGAACTGCGCCATTGGGTGATCAGTTGCAACGAAGCGCGGTTCGACGTCGCCGCCCTCGATCCGCCGCTCGTCAGGCACCTGGACTGAACGGCCGATCCAACAGCTCGACGTGCGGAGGATAGAGAAGAGGCGGCAGCGAAACCGTTACTTCCGCCCCTTCTCCTCATCCTTCTTCTCAACGGGCGGCGGCGCGATCGGGGCGATCTTGCAATTGCTCCCGCTCGCCAGC
>JASBTC010000252.1 GCA_030148625.1 Sphingobium sp.
CGCAAAAACAAGCGTAAACCAACTGCACGAGTCATGCCCAACGCCGACTCTCGTAAGCAAATCCTCTTTGGGTCATAAAGTTCCAAATGTGAAATCAAATGATGCGGGCCGTTGGCAAACGCGGCCCAGGCGTTGCGGAACTGCAACAAGCTGTCCGCTCCCGACGAATTTCGGCTTCGCCCAACTGTGCTCGACGGATGGCAGGCATTGGCCGTGCCACCAGCCCAATATTCGTCAACCTGGCAGGTTTGGAGCACATCTGCCCGAGTGACGGCACAGATTTGGGCCGCGATGCGTTGGGGCATTGCCGTCGGCTTTGCGTGAGCAGGCGGGACGGGCTATGGCACGGCCTCGCGAAATTCTGGATGTTATGCTGTATTCGAAATTGAAACGATGGACGCGGCGGCAGAGGCCGGAGGCTGCGGCACGGGCGCCCGAAGGGCTGCGTATCTATGCGATCGGGGACATACACGGCCGCCTCGACCTGTTCGAGGCGCTGCTCGCGCAGATCGACGCGGACAATGCGCGCCGGGCGCCCGCCGACGTCAGGCTGGTCCTGCTCGGCGACCTGATCGATCGCGGCCCGGCTTCCGCGGGCGTGATCGAGAAGGCGATGATGCTCAAGCGCGGCAGTCCGGCTGTCAGCATCCTGATGGGCAATCATGAGGAGGTATTCCTCCGCGCGATCGCCGGCGATACGCGCGCCACACGTCTGCTGATCCGTGTCGGCGGACGCGCGACCTTGATGAGTTACGGCTTTACCGACCAGGAATATCAGGATCTTGACTATGATGCATTGACCGCGCGGCTCGCCGAGCGCGTGCCGGCGGCGCATGTCGCGTTCATATCCGGATTCGAGGATGTGGTCGAATATGGCGATTATGTCTTCGTCCACGCCGGTATCCGGCCCGGCGTCGATCTGGCGGAACAGCGGGCATCCGATCTGCGCTGGATCCGCGAAGAGTTTCTGCGTCATGACGGTTCGCACGGCCGCATCATCGTGCACGGCCACAGCATCACTGAAGAGGTCGATCATCGGCTCAACCGGATCGGCATCGATACCGGCGCCTTTGCGTCGGGGCGCCTGACCGCGATCGCTCTGGAGGGTGAGGAGCGATGGTTCCTGCAGACCGGCGAGGCTGCTGTCGCTGCCGCCTGACTCGGCATAGCGTATCCGGATCGAAGCGAGGTCCGCTTCAGACCAAGAATAGAGCCTGATTGGCTACGCCGAACTGACGTTTCACGCCATCGGCGTAAGCGCGATGCGCTTTCACCCCGAGCGATCAGGCTCTAACCGGCCAGGCGGAGATCGGTGTCGATCCGGCGATTCTTGGGCTGGTCGGGCCAGATGCCGCGCGTGTCATAAACCCATTTGTCGGCACGCTCGTCAGCGGGCACCGATTTGAACACGTCATGATCGACGAGCACGATGAACAGCGGGCAGGTCGCAAGCGCGGTGTCGATATCGACCAGCTCCGCGCCGCTGCCGTCGAATGCGGCAGGAAGCGTGCTGGCGTGCGGCTCGACGATCTTGATGCGGCTGCCATGTTTGCGCGCCAGCGTTTCCGCGACCTTGAGCGCCGGACTTTCGCGGAAATCGTCGATGTTCGGCTTGAAGGCGAGGCCGAGGCAGGCCACGGCCGCACCGGGTAGCGATTCGACCAGCGCATCGGCCTTTTCGATCACATAATCGGTCTTGCCGTCATTCACTTCGCGCGCGGTCCTGATCAGCGGCGTGTTGGCGGGATCGGCATGGACGAGGAACCAGGGGTCGACGGCGATGCAATGGCCGCCGACGCCGGGACCGGGTTGCAGGATGTTGACGCGCGGATGGCGGTTGGCCAGCCGGATCACTTCCCACACATCGAGCTCCATCGTGTCGGCGACCCGCGATAGCTCGTTGGCGAAGGCGATGTTGACATCGCGGAACGCATTTTCGGTCAGTTTCACCATCTCCGCGGCGCGGGCGTTGGTGGTGACGCACTGCCCGCGCACGAAACGGCGATAGAAGGTCAGCGCCTTTCGCGCGCAACGCGGCGTGATACCGCCGATGCAGCGGTCATTGTCGATCAGTTCGACCAGGATACGGCCGGGCAGCACGCGTTCCGGACAATAGGCGATCGCGATATCGGAGGCTTCCCCGGTCTTGCCGGGCACGCGGAGATCCGGACGGAGCTGCGCCAGCAGGTCGCGGACTTTCTCGGTCGTGCCGACGGGCGATGTCGATTCGAGGATGACGGTGTCGCCGGCCTTGAGCACCGCGGCGATGCTCGTCGCGGCTTGCAGGATATAGCCGATATCGGGAACATGATCGGGGCCGAACGGCGTCGGCACCGCGATCAGGAACACGTCTGCGGGTTCGATCTGGGTGGAGGCGCGTAGCGTGCCGCGCGCGACGACACCCTGCACGAGGCCGTCGAGATCGACTTCCTCGATATGGACGCGGCCCGAAGAGACCGTCTCCACGACATGCTCGCTGACATCGATGCCGAGGACGGGGCAACCCGAGCGTGCAATCACCGCGGCGGTGGGCAGCCCGATATAGCCGAGGCCGAGAACGACGACGTTAGGCGGGCAATCCGAAAGCATTGGCGACGATCCTTGCTATGCGCTGGCTGCTTTGCCCATCTCCGAAGGGATTGTGGGCATGCGCCATCGCTGACCAGGCGTCATTATCGTCAAGCAGCGTAAATAATTCGGAAACGATACGGTCTTCCGTGGTCCCGATCAGTTTTGCCGTGCCGGCGGCGACGCCCTCGGGCCGCTCCGTCGTCTCGCGCATCACGAGCACCGGCTTGCCGAGCGCGGGCGCCTCTTCCTGCACGCCGCCACTATCGGTGAGGGCGATGTGGCAGGCACCGAGCAGGCGGACGAAATGTGGATAGTCGAGCGGTTCGATCAGCGCGACATTGGCCTTGTCCGCCAGCAACCCATCCATCGCGGCGCGGACATTGGGATTGGGATGGACGGGAAAGACGATCGCGACATCGTCGCGCGCGGCGATCCGCCGAATCGCGCGCGCGATGCTCGCCATGCCTTCGCCGAAATTCTCGCGGCGATGCGTGGTGACCGCGACGATCCTTTTACCCGCGAAGGGCGTCAGCACGGGATCGAGCCCTGCGGCCAGCGCCGGCGTGGCGGCGATTTTCGAGACGGTTGCATGCAGCGCGTCGATCACGGTGTTGCCGGTGACGTGGATCGTCGCGGCGGCGACATTCTCGCGGGCCAGCGCCTGTGCCGCGGTCTCGGTCGGCGCGAAATGCTGGTCGGCGATGGTCCCGACGATCTTGCGGTTCACCTCTTCCGGCCATGGCTGGTAGATGTCGTGGCTGCGCAATCCCGCCTCGACGTGGCTGACCGGGATCTTGCGATAATAGGCCGCGAGCGCGCCGACCATCGCGGTTGCGGTATCGCCCTGGACGATGATCCGGTCGGGACGCTCGCGATCATAGACTTCGCCCAACTGGAGCAAGAGGCGCGCGGTCAATTGATCGAGCGACTGATTCGCCTGCATCAGGTCGAGATCGATGTCGGGGGTCAGGCCGCTGATCTCGAGCACCTGATCGAGCAGTCCGCGATGTTGCGCGGTCACGCAGACGCGCGTCTCGATTCCGGGGACGGCGCGCAGTGCGTGCACGACGGGAAACAGTTTGATGGCCTCGGGGCGGGTGCCGAACACCAGCATGACCTTGCGATTCTGGTTCATGCGGCGGCTGCTAGCAGCATCGTCTTACCAATCCCTGATGATGGCTGTCGGCATATGAGTTTAGCAGGGCAGGACCCGATGCCTAGCCTGCGGATGGCAGAGGGACCGCTTCGCCAACGGAACAAAGCCTGTGCTAGGTGCTTGTTGCATCTGATTCCCATCGTGCCCAAGGAGCCTCCCCATATGCCCCGTTTCTCCAAGCTTTTCGCTTTGTCCGGTATCGCGGGTGCGGCGCTGCTCGGCGCTTGCGCCGCCAGCGATGCCGCCACTGCCGATGGTGCTGCACCCGATGCGCCGGGCGCCCGCGCATCACTCCAGGCCGCAAGCGGGGCGGCCGCAGGCGAAGGACGGATCGTCGCGACATCCACCGGGCTCAGGCTCACCGTCGATGCCCAGGGCGTGCCGGCCGGTATTCACGGCATCCACGTCCATACCACCGGCAAATGCGAGGGCCCCGATTTCCAGACCGCGGGCGGCCACTGGAATCCGACCGCGCGCCAGCACGGACACGACAACCCGCAGGGCGCGCATAGCGGCGACCTGCCCAATATCACGATCGGTACCGCTGGACGCGGTACGCTGACCATCGACCTGCCGGGCGCGAAGCTGAGCGGGGAGGGCGGCCTGCTCGACACCGACGGTGCGGCGCTGGTGATCCATGCCACGGCCGACGATATGAAGACCGATCCGTCGGGCAATAGCGGCGGACGTATCGCCTGTGGCGTGTTCGCGGGATAATCCGTTGATGGTCCCGCCCTTCAAGGGGCGGGGCCAGTCGGCGTCAGTCGCAGGCGCGGTGCAGCTTCTGCGCCAGCCATGCCGAGATCAGGCACATCGCCGCGCTCAGCAGCAATTGGTGTTCGATCGATACGCCCAGCGCGCTGAGGCCGAGCGCGATCAATGATCCGACCACCATCGCGCCCGAATTGACGATGTTGTTGGCGGCCACGGTGCGCGCGGCCTGGCTCTTGTCGACGCTGGTGGTGAGAAAGGCATAGAGTGGCACGACGAACATGCCGCCGCTGACCGCAATGCCGAGCAGGCTGGCGAGTAGCGGTATCACCAGCCTGTGGTTCAGGAA
Source organism: Sphingobium sp. (assembly GCA_030148625.1). The sequence goes on from JASBTC010000252.1 coordinate 4,788, forward strand.
TTCGCCGATGCCGTAGAGGGTGCCGTCGGTCGAGCCGCCCCACTGGCTGCACACGAAATAGAAAGCGACGACGAAGCCCCCCATCACGATCACCGATGCCGGGGCATATCGTGCCGAGACCTTGCCCTTGAGCAGCCGGTTGATCGCGATCGATCCGATGGCGATGCCGATCGAGAACACTGCGAGGAACAGGCTCGCCACGGCCTTGTCGGCGGTCAGCACATTCTTGGCGAGCGGCGGGAACTGGATGAACAGCACGGCGCCGATCGTCCAGAAGAAGCTGATCGAGACGATCGCGAGATAGAGGTGTCGAATGTGCATCGTGCCGCGCACCAGCGCGATCGAGGCACGGATCACATGCCAGTCGATGCTGTGATCCTCGTGCACCGGCGGGGCGGGGGGCACCTGCCGTCCGGCGAAATAGCCGATCACTGCGGTGATCACGACGCCGATCGCCGCGATTTCCACAGGGATCACGCCCGCCAGGATCGTGCCAGCCAGGATCGCGATATAGGTGCCCGCTTCGACCAGCCCCGTGCCGCCGAGTACATCGTCCTTCTCCAGATGCTGCGGCAGGATCGCGTATTTGATCGGACCGAAGAAGGTGGAATGGACGCCCATCGCGAAGAGTGCGAGCAGCATGAGCGGGATTGCGAGCAGCTTCACCGCATAGCCCTGCCAGGCGAGCACCAGCCCGGCCGCCCCGACGATCATGATCAGGATTTCGCAGAATTTCACGATGCGGATGATCCGCGCCTTGTCGATCGAATCGGCGAGCTGGCCCGACATGGCGGACAGCAGGAAGAAGGGGAGGATGAAGATCCCCGTGGCGATGCCGCTGAAGATCGTTTCCGACGCGGCGTCGTTATAGACGCCGTAGACGACGAACAGGACCATCGCCTGTTTGAAGAGATTGTCGTTGAAGGCCCCGAGCAGCTGCGTGACGAACAGCGGCAGGAATCGGCGGCGCGACAGGAGCCCGAGCGATGTTTGCATGAATCGGCGAATTCGCTCCGAGGACTATCCGTGGCCGCTCCATAGCCGATCATGGCCGGGCATCCAACGTAAAGTCTCGATATCACTCAAACCACCCGACCGACACGCTCGGCGCTTCCACGCCGGGCGATCAGGCGGTATGGGAAGGGCAGAATGCTGACACTGCCAAACCTGCTGACATTGTCCCGGATCTTTGCGGTTCCGCTGCTCGTCTTCCTGCTGTGGCCCACGCCGAAGCCGTTCGACTATTTCGTCGCCTTCGCGCTCTACTGCCTGATGGGGATCACCGACTATTTCGACGGCTATCTGGCGCGCGCGAAAGGCACCGTTTCGCGGCTCGGGATCTTTCTGGATCCGATCGCCGACAAGATCATGGTTGCCTCGGTGATTGTGATGCTCGTCTTCATCGACGACATCCAAGGCTATCATATCGTCGCGGCTCTGGTGATCCTGCTGCGCGAGATCATGGTCTCGGGCCTGCGCGAATTCCTCGCGGGACTGAGCGTCTCCGTGCCGGTCAGCAAGCTCGCCAAATGGAAGACGGCGTTCCAGCTCATCTCCCTCGGCGCGCTGATCCTGGCCGGATCGCTGCCGCAATGGCCCTGGGTGCTCGATATCGGGCTGCTCAGCCTGTGGGGGGCGGCGCTGCTGACCTTGCTGACGGGCTGGGATTATCTGCGCGTCGGCATCAAGCACATGGATTGAAGGGCGTGGGCAAACGCTTTCTCCGCACAGCCATCTGCTTGCTTTGCAGCGCACCGGCCGGACTCGCTCATGCCGGTCAGGCACCCGCCACCGCGCCGGCGGCCGATGAGGGGCGCCTGTTGTTCGCGATCGTCTATCGTGCCGGACCCGCCTGGCAGGCAGGAAAGCCGATGGCCGAGCAGGGGCTGGGCGACCATGCCCGCTATATGAAACAGCTCGTCGACGACGGCGTCGTCCACACCGCGGGCCCCTGGGGGCCGGACGGCGGGATCGTGCTGCTCCGTGCGGCCGACCTGATGGCCGCCCAAATGCTGGTCGAAGCCGATCCGGCGGTGAAGACCGGGCTGTTCATCGGCGAGGTGCGGCGATTTGCGCCGCGCTTCACCAGTCCCGCGCCGCTTGGCCCAAGATAACGGATACCGAATGGCGATCGATCTCGTCTATTTCGCCTGGGTGCGCGAAGCCATCTGCCTGGATGGCGAACGGATCGACGTGCCCGGCGAGATCGAGACCGTCGCGGAGCTGATCGACTGGCTCTCGGTACGGGGAGAGGGGCATGGGCTGGCATTTTCCGACCGGTCGCGCATTCGCGCCGCGATCGACCAGATGTTCGTCCCCATGGACGCGCCGATTGCCGGCGCGCGCGAAATCGCCTTTTTCCCGCCGGTGACGGGCGGATGATCCGGATCGAGGTGAGCGAAGCGGATTTCGATGTCGCTGCGCTGCTTGCCGGACTGGAAACGCTTGGCGGCGGCGCGGTGGCGAGCTTCACCGGGCTGGTGCGCGGCGACGGCGGACTGGAAGCGCTCGAACTGGAACATTATCCGGCGATGACCCAGCGCGCGCTGGCGCGGCTGGCGGAGGATGCACGGACGCGCTGGCCCTTGCTCGGGATTGTCCTGGTCCACCGCGTCGGACGGTTGGCGGCGGGCGATCGCATCGTCTTTGTCGGGACCGCTTCGTCGCATCGCGCCGCTGCGCTGGAGGCGTGCCATTTCCTGATCGACTGGCTGAAGACCGAAGCGCCCTTCTGGAAGAAGGAACATCGCGCGGGCGGCGGCGAATGGGTCGAGGCGCGCGCGGCACACGATGCCGCGCGGGATAGCTGGCGCCCGGGGTGAGCGGAAAAAGAAACCGCCCAGCCCGCGGCGGGCGGCAAA
>JASBTC010000255.1 GCA_030148625.1 Sphingobium sp.
CAGGGACGGCAATGTCGCGATGCCGCACGGCATCAGGGGCGATGGCGCGATGGTGCCGATGGCGTGGCAAAGCTACGACAATGCGGCGGGCGCGGGGGCGGTCATCTCCAGCGCGAACGACATGGCGAAATGGCTGATGCCGCATCTGAACGCGGGCCGTGCAAATGGCGCGGCCATCCTGAAAGCCGAGACGGTCGAGGAACTGCACGCGCCGCAGAATTTGCGGAGCCGCAGCCAGTTTCCGTTCGAGGCGCAGCGCGAAAACTACGCGCTGGGATGGCAGGTCGCACGCTATCGCGACACATCCTATGTCGCGCATGGCGGCGGCGTGATCGGTTTTCCCGCCTATGTCGGCATGCTGCCCGACCGGAAGATGGGCGTGGTCGTGCTCGCCAACGGCTTCCAGTCGGTGCGCGACGGCTATACGCTGCACAAGGCGATCACTTTCCATGTGCTCGATCGCCTGCTGAAGGCACCCGACCGCGACTGGCGCGGCGAGGCGCTGGCACGTGCCCGATCGGTCAAAGCCGCGATCGCAAAGCAGGATCAGGATCTTCTGGCCGCACGGGGGGCGGCGCCCGCCGCCCAGCCGCTCGATCTTTATGCCGGATCCTATGAGGATAAGGCGGGGCGATCGGGCGTGGTCCGGGTGCGTGTCGAGGGAAGCGGACTGCGTCTGGCGTTCGAAGGCAAGGGCGCCTTTTCGGCGGGGCTAGAACCCTGGAAGCCGGGCCTGTTCCGCCTGCGCGCCGAACCGAGTGTCGCCGATGTCGCCGGCCCGCAATTCGTGCCGTTCGTCACCGGCCCGGACGGCAGGATCACGACGATGACGTTGCTCGGTGCGACGTTCAAACGCATCGGCGACTAACGGCACTGGCCGGCTTCGGAAAAAATATATGAAGCATCCGTTCGGAAGGGCGGCCTGGGCTCGTCATAGATGACTATGACGGCGATTCCGGCTCAGCGGGGGTGACACGGCCCGATCATGCGCCCGACGAGAGCGCGATCGTCGCGCTTTCGTCGCGATACCGGTCGGCGATCATGGCGTTCTTCAGCCGCCGGATCGGCGACCGCAACGATGTCGAGGATATGACGCAGGACGTGTTCGTATCGCTCAGCCGGCGCGCCGAGCTCGATACGATCGACAATCCCGAACGCTATATCTTCCAGATCGCCGCCAACCTGCTCCGCGATCGCTTCCGGCTGAGCCGGATCAGGCCGGTGATCGAAAGCGAAGGCTATGCCGATCCCAATCACCGGCTGATCGACGAAATCTCGCCGGAGCGGGAATTGCTGGGCCGCGAGGCCTATGCCGCCTTCACCGACATGCTGCAGGAATTGCCCGAGCGCGTGCGGATGGTGTTCGTGCTGAACCGCTTTGAGGAAATGCCGGGCCGGGAGATCGCGGCCGCGCTCGGCGTGTCGCAGCGCCTTGTCGAAAAGGACATCGCCCGCGTACTGAAGCTGCTGAGGGAGCGATTGAAGTGACGCCGGGATCGAACCGACCGCCCGCCGATCCCGATGATGCGGCGATCTGGTGGGCTACCCGCCGCCAGATGGACCCGGAGCGGTTCGGCGAGGATGCGCGCTTTGCCGCCTGGCTGGCCGATCCGCGCCACGCACGGGCATGGGGTGAGATCGACACGCGCGTCGACCTGATCGGCAATTTCGCCGCACAGCCCGAGATCCGCGAGATGCGCGAAGCAGCGCTCGACATGGTCCGGACGCGCCGGCCGGATCGGCGGAGATACTGGATCGCGGGTATCGCGATGGCCGCGAGCCTGGCCGCCGGGATCGTCTGGTCCGGCGCGCCGACCGCGATCGGTCCACGGCTCCAGCAGGCGACGGCAGGCAATCGTTATGTGACCAGGGTCGGCGAGCGGCGCGAAGTCACGCTGCCGGATGGGTCGCGGGTCGCGCTCAACACGGGGTCGATCCTTGAAGTCGACTATTCCCGCGAGCGCCGCGATGTCCGGCTGCTGGCGGGGCAGGCGCTGTTCCATGTCGCCAAGGATACGGATCGCCCGTTCGTGGTGGCCGCGGGCAATCGGTTGATCACGGCGACGGGTACGGCGTTCGATGTCGAGATCAAGAAGGGTGGGGGCGTCGCGGTGCTGCTCGTCGAAGGGCATGTGCGGGTTGATGCCGCCAGTCCGGTGGGGCTGGCGCGGGTGATCCCCTGGCTCGACCGGGAGGAGCTGGAACCGGGCCAGCGGCTGGTGGCGGCGGGTGGCGACATTGTGGTGGCATCCGGCGACGTCGAGCGCGAAACCGCGTGGAACCGGGGCGTCATCATCTTCCGCGACGATCGGCTGGCGGACGCGGTCGCGGAGATCAACCGCTATTCCACGACCAGGCTGGTCGTCGAGGATCCCAAGATCGGCGGCCTGCTCGTCAGCGGCGTGTTTCCCACCGGCCGCGAAGAGGATTTCGTCGCCGCGCTCACCGCCGTCCATCCGGTCGTGGCGGACCGCCGATCGCCCGACGCGATCGCGCTGCGCGGCCGGCCATAAATAAATCGCCAGGCGCCGTTCGGAGCGGCCGATTTTCCTCGTCCTACCAAATGGGCGGCAACAGCCGCGGGGCATGAGGGGGGACGGACGATGCACGACAGGACGATCAGGCGGATTCTCGCGGTGGCGCTGGCCGGAGGCGCGGTGACGGCGACGATGGTGCCCGCCACCGCGGCGCACGCGCAGGAGCGCGCGCGCCGCGGTTTCAACATTCCCGCACAGGACGTCGCCGCCGCGCTGGAGGAATTCGGCCGGCAGAGCGGCAAGGCGGTGATGTTCAATCGCGACCGGCTGACCGGCGCACGATCGAGACCATTGCGCGGCAGCTATCCCGTCGACCAGGCGCTTGGCCGGCTGCTCGCGGGCACCGGGCTGACCTTCCGCGCGGTCAATGCCAATGCCTATGTCGTCGAGACGCCGGCGCCGCGCGAGATATCGGAGGAACGCGAGGGACTGGCCGCCGACATCATCATCACCGCGCAGAAGCGCCGCGAAGTGCTGAAGGAGGTTCCGCTGAGCGTCACCGCGCTTCAGGGCGAGGAGATGACGCGGCGGCAGCAGCATGGTTTCGCCGACTATGCGTCCTCGGTCCCCGGCCTGTCGCTGGAAGGGCAGGGGCCGGGCGTGACCCGCGTCACGCTGCGCGGTCTGAACGCGGGCGGCGTCGGATCGACGGTGGCGATCTATGTCGACGAATCGCCGTTCGGATCGAGCACGGCGCTGCTCAACGGCGGATCGCTGGCGGGTGATATGGACACATGGGATCTGCAGCGGGTGGAAGTGCTGAGCGGACCGCAAGGCACGCTGTACGGCGCCAACGCCCAGGGCGGACTGATCAAGTTCGTCGCCAACACGCCCGACACCAGCGGCGTCGAGGGTGCGGCGGAGCTGAGCTGGGAAGCGATACGCGGCGGGGAATCCGGGCTCGCGGTGCGCGGCATGGTCAATGTGCCGCTGAGCGACGGCGTCGCGGTGCGTGTCAGCGGCTATGAGCAGAAGCTGCCCGGCTTCATCGACAATACGCTGCTCGGCGATCGCGACCTGAATGGCGGGCGCAAGATCGGCGGGCGCGCCGCGATCCTGCTCAAGCCGACCGAGGACCTGTCGATCGCGCTGACGGCGATGGGGCAGCAGACCAGATATGGCGGCAGCTATATCATCGATACCGATCCGGTGACGCTGGAGCCCGGCCATGGCGACCTGGTCCAGCAGCGTTACCTCAAGGAAAACATGCGGTTCCGCTATCAGAACTACAATGCGACGGCGAACTGGGATCTGGGCGCGGTCTCGCTGACGTCGACGACCAGCTATGGCGTGCTCGACGCCCGGCAGCCGATCGATTTCACCTCGATCTACGCATTGGAGCCGATCACCTATGGCGAATATCTGTCGGATATCCTGTTCGGAGAGCCACTGGCGCTGGGGCTGTTGCAGACCATCAACCTGAAGAAATTCACGCAGGAAGTGCGGCTGGCATCCACCGGATCCGGAATGCTGGAATGGCAGGTCGGTGGTTACTACACGCATGAAAAGGCCGCGCTGGACCAGCTCTTCACGGGCTATGTGCTGGGAACGCAGACGCCGTCGCCGAACCTGCCCCTGCTGCAGACGCTGACCCTGTCATCCACCTATTCCGAATATGCCGGTTTCGCGAATGTGACGCTGAAGCTGAGCCCCGCATTCGATGTGCGCGTCGGCGGCCGCTATTCCGACAACAGGCAGGATGCGCTGCAGGTGGGGGAGGGCTATTTCTTCGGCGACAATCCGATTGCGTTCACCGCCAAGTCGGTCGGCAAGGTCTTCACCTATTCGATCGCGCCGCGATGGAAAGTGAGCCGCGACCTGATGGTCTATGCGCGGGTGGCGAGCGGCTTTCGCCCCGGCGGCCCCAATATCCTGCCGCCGATGGCCGATCCCGCGGTGCCGCGCCAATATGATGCCGACACCACCACCAATTACGAAGTCGGCGTCAGATCGACCCTGTTCGGCGGCCGGCTGTCGGTCGACCTGACCGCGTTCCTCGTCGACTGGGACCATATCCAGCTGTTGCAGGTCGTGCAGAATACCGGCGTCAACGCCAATGGCGGAAAGGCGCGGAGCCAGGGCCTGGAATGGTCGATCGGCGCGGTGCCGGTGAAGGGGCTCACGCTCAAATTCGTCGGCGCCTATACCGACGCCAAGCTGACGACATCGAGCCCGTCATCGATCGAGGCGGTCGCGGGAAGCCCGCTGCCCTTCGTTTCGAAATGGAGCCAGTCGGTCGACGCCGAATATTCGGTGCCGGTGTTTTCGGATTACAGCGCCTATATCGGCGGACGCTGGAGCTATGTCGGCGACCGATATTCGGGTTTCGACATTACGGGCCAGAAGCTGATCCCGCATTACGACACGATCGACCTGCGCCTGGGGCTGCAGGGCAAAAGATATTCCGCCGGGCTCTATGTGAAGAATGCGGGAAATAGCCGCGGCTTGACCTCATATGGATCGGGGGCGATTGCGCCCGACGGGTTGGGCAGTGCGAGCATCGTGCAACCGCGGACCATCGGCTTCTCGCTGTCCGGTCGGTTCTGAGATGCGCGGGGCGATACGGTGGATCGGGATGATCGTGAAGTGGATTGCGATCGGGATCGCGGCGATCATCCTGATCGCACTGATCGGCGGCGCGCTGTACGAGCAATATGCGCGCCGCGACGCGGTGAAACGTTTTCCGCCGCGCGGCCAGATGGTCGATATCGGCGGGCGGCGCATCCATCTGGATTGTCGCGGCAGCGGATCTCCGACCGTCATTCTCGAAGCCGGCCTCGACATCAACGGCTCGCTCGGCTGGTACAAGATACAGGACGAGATCGCGAAGACGACGCGGGTCTGTTCGTCGGATCGCGCCGGGATCATGTGGAGCGATGCGCCCCCGCATGCGCAGGATGGCGATAACGCCGCGCGCGATCTTCATGCGGCACTGCGCGGTGCCGGGATCGACGGGCCGCTGGTGCTGGTCGGCCATTCGCTCGGCGGGCCCTATATGATGAATTATACGCGCCAGTTCGGCGACGACGTGAAGGGGCTGGTGTTCGTCGACGCGTCGCACCCCGATCAGATCGCGAAGCTGACGCTGCCGGGCAAGAAACCGGAATCGCCCGATCTTCCGCCCGCCCTGAGCATCATGGGCAAATTGGCCTGGACGGGGCTGTCGCGATTGCTGCCGGTGCAGGGCATGCCCGACGAGCCCAGGGCGATCACCGATGCGCGTCAGGCCTATCTCGGCCACAGCATGCAGGGTGCGATCGCCGAGATGAAAGCGCTGCCGACGATCTTCGCGCAGGGCGGGAAGTTGCGGACGCTGCGCGATCGGCCCCTCGTGGTGCTGACCGCGATGAAGCCCAATTCGCCGGCCGAGCTGAAGGAACAGGGGCTGACGCCGGCCGAAGGGCTTGCCCACCAAAAACTGTGGCAGGGGCTGCATGAGGATGAGGCAAGCTGGTCGACGAGGTCGCGGCACGAACTGGTGCCGGATGCGGGGCATTATATCCAGCTCGATAGACCCGATGTGGTCGTTCGTGCGGTGAAGGAGGTTGTTGCGGCGGTGCGGGCGGGGGCTTGATCGAGTCAGCCCCCCTCCCGCTTGCGGGAGGGGGGAGTCGTTGGATCACCGACGGTTCAGCGCCACGGCGGCGCGGATCAGGGTTTTCAGGGCGTCCTCGTCGATGGTCTCGCCTTCGCGGAAATCGATGGCGCGGCGGACATTGCCCTCCAGGCTGGAGTTGAACAGGCGCGACGGGTCGTCGAGGGCGGCGCCCTTGGCGAAGGTCATCTTGACGACGGCCTTGTAGGTTTCGCCGGTGCAGACCATGCCGTCATGATACCAGACCGGCACGCCGCGCCATTTCCAGTCCTCGACCATGTCGGGATCGGCCTGCAGGATCAGGGCGCGGATCCGGGCGAGCATCTCGCCACGCCAGTCGCCGAGTTCCGCGATGCGCGCGTCGATGCGTTCGGACGGGGATGGTCCGTCCGGCGATGCGGTTTTGCTCATGCTCCGGTTTCCTTTTTGTTGATGTGTCCGTTGGAGTCCGATGCGGGTTCGCTCGATCTTGTCATTCCCGCGAAAGCGCATTGCTGTCCGGGATTTGTTTGCCGGAGTTCCACGAGCGCCTCGTAATCTGGAGGAACGTGCCTAAGATGCTGTCGTCGAGACATGATCTTGCCG
>JASBTC010000256.1 GCA_030148625.1 Sphingobium sp.
CCAGATCGACGCGAAGCTGAAGACCGACGAATTTCGCCCGCGCGCGCTGTTCGAGCGGTTCGGGATCGAGTTGCTGGCGACCACCGAAGATCCGCTCGACGATCTGCGCCATCACCGCGCGATCGCGGCGAGCGGGTGGAAAGGCCGGGTCGTCACCGCCTTCCGTCCCGACAACGTCACTGACCCCGAGCATCCGCGCTTCCGCGAGGCGCTGCCCGAACTGGGCCGCATCACCGGCGAGGACGTGACCACCTGGGACGGCTATCTCGCCGCGCTGCGCAACCGTCGCCGCTACTTCATCGAACATGGCGGCTGCACCTCGACCGACCATGGCCATCCGACCGCGCATACCGAGAATCTGCCGCAGGAAGAGGCGGCGGCATTGTTCGGCAAGATCGTCCGCGGTGAGGGCGACGCGAACGACGCCGAGCGCTTCCGCGGGCAGATGCTGACCGAGATGGCACGGATGAGCCTGGACGACGGCCTCGTCATGCAGATCCATCCCGGCGCGCTGCGCAGCCAGAACCCGGCGGTGACCAACGTGTTCGGCGAGGCCAAGGGCGACGATTGGCCCTCGCGCACCGAGTACGTCAATGCGCTGAAGCCACTGCTCAACGCCTATGGCAATGAGCGCAACCTGACGATCATCCTGTTCACCCTCGACGAGAGCAATTACGCGCGGGAGATCGCGCCGCTGGCCGGCCATTACCCGGCGCTGCGCATCGGCCCGGCCTGGTGGTTCCACGACAGCCCCGAGGGGATGCGCCGCTTTCGCGAGCAGGTGACCGAGACCGGCGGCTTCTACAATACGGTCGGGTTCAACGACGACACCCGCGCCTTCCTGTCGATCCCGTCGCGGCACGACATGAGCCGCCGCGTCGATTGTTCCTTCCTCGCCCGCCTTGTCGCCGAGCACCGGCTGGAGAAGGACGAGGCGTTCGCGGTCGCGCAGGACCTGGCGTATAATCTGGTGCGGCAGGCCTATCGGCTGTGACTTTGTTATGCGTCATCCCAGCGAAAGCTGGGATCTACCGAGGTGAGCGAACGACTTACGGCACGAGACCCCAGCTTTCGCTGGGGTGACGATTGCAAATCTCAGGTCACGATTTCGCCCGGCGCGCCGTTCACGCGGACATTCTCCATGCGGATGTTGCTTGTGTCGCGGGCGATCAGCTTGTTGCGCTCGCCGCCGTCGGTCAGGCGCACGTCGATATCCTTGAGCAGGAAGTCTGAGATCGCCGTCGTCGGGTTGCCCGAGATGTTGCCGAAGCGGCGGGTGGTGCCGGTCACATCCTCGATCACCACGTCGCGGATGATCGCGCCGGGCATGCGCGGCTCGACCCGGGTGCCGTGGGTGAGGCGGGCATTGACGATCAGGCCGACCGCGGGGTCGCTCTCGCTGAAATTGGGCTTGCCATAGCCGTGGAACACCTCGCCATTGTGCCATTGGCCACTGCCATAGGGCGTCGGCGCCTCGGCGAGGCGGACGCCCTTGACGCGCAACTTCTCATAAACCTGTCCCGGCGTGTCGGGACGCACCTTGAATCGGATCGTCGGGATGTCGCCGACATTGGTGATCCGCTCCACCCGCACGTCGCGCACCACCGTCGCGTTGCTGCCATAGGTGACGCAGCCCAGGCCATGTTCGAACACGCAGTCATGGATGTGGATGCGCTCGACCGGGGGCGCTTCCTTGTAGGCCGCGGCGCCCGGACCCTGCGTGCCCTTGAGCGCGATGCAGTCGTCATCGACCGAGAAGCGGCAGCGGCGCACGACGATGTCCTGACAGCTGTCTAGGTCGATCGCGTCCGAGCTGGGCGCGCGGATCTCGTGCGGCACCTCGAAGCTGCAATCCTCGATCACCGAGCGGCGGCAGCGATACATGTGCAGGTTCCAGAAGGCGGCGTCCTTGAAGGTCACGCCGCTGACCAGCACGTCGTCGCAATCCTCGATCGAGCAGAGCTGGGGGAAGTGATAGACGACCTTCACCCCCTGAACGCTTTCCTCCGGCGCGTTGAAGAACATCCGCCAGAACGGGTCGCCGCCGCCGTCGATCGTGCCCGGGCCGACGATGCGCAGCCCGTGGTTATGCTGCGCGTTGATCAGGCCGAGGCGCAGCGCCTCCGGAAACGCCTCGACAAAGCGGCGCAGGACGAGCGGATAGTCGGAGAGGTTGGGGGAGCCGCGCAGCACAGCGCCCTTGCGCAGCTCGAGTCCGACCCCCGGTTTGAGCCAGATCGACCCGCTGACGAACACGCCGGCCGGGACGGCGATCATTCCGCCGCCTGCCTTGGCGCAGGCGTCGATCGCATTCTGGATCGCGCGCGTGTTCATGGTCCGCCCGTCGCCGATCGCGCCATGGCTGCGGATGTCGACGACGCGGCCGCGCGCGAAGGCCGGAGCAGCAGGCAAGGCCAGCAGCCCGAGCGCTGTTCCATGCGTCAGGAAATCCCGGCGTGTTCCCATTTCTGGCTCCCCTCTCGATCGGTTCTAATCAGTTCGGCGTGATCGGCCACATGATTCATCACTTGTCATACAAGCATATCTGTCTTACAGGTTTGACGTCAAGCAAGCTGGAAAGCTGCAAACTGGGGAGGTTTGAATGGCGAGCAGGTTTCGGAATCGCGGATTGAATCCGTCGGTCGTCGCATTGGCGGTCGGCCTGTCCTGGGTGGCTCCGGTTGCGGCGCAGGAAGCGTCCACGCCGCCCGCGCAGGAGACCAACGACGAGGTGATGGACGTCACCGTCACCGGGTTTCGCGGATCGCTCGAAAAGTCGCTTCAGACGAAGCGCAACGAGACAGGTGTGGTCGATTCGATCTCGGCGGAAGATGTCGGCAAGTTCCCCGACTCGAACCTCGCCGAATCGATGCAGCGCCTGCCGGGCGTCGCACTCGCTCGTGGCGACGGCGGCGAAGGCAAGACGATCTCGGTCCGCGGCCTGGGCGCCCAGTTCACCCGCGTGCGCCTCAACGGCATGCAGGGCTCGAGCGGGACCAACACGTCGGATATCCGCGCCGGCTTCAATACCTCGCGCTCGTTCGACTTCAGCACGTTCGCGTCGGAGCTGTTCAGCGAACTGACCGTGCGCAAGACCTATTCGGCGGATGTCGACGAAGGCTCGCTTGGCGCGACGGTCGATCTCACCACGCCGCGCCCATTGTCTTATGCAGACGACTTCACCTTCGCGGCCAGCGCACAGGGTACCTATGACGATCTGCGCGGCAAGGTCAGTCCGCGCGTGACCGGCCTCGTCTCCAAGAAGTTCCTCGACGGCACTTTCGGCATCGCAGCGTCGATCGCCTATACCAAGCGCTATACCCGCGAAGAGGCGTGGTCGGCGGTCGAGATGTATCGCGGCACCCAGCAGGGCGGGTTCTGTTCGCCCGTCGGTTATCCGACGCAGAACCCGGCGAACACAGTCACCATCGGCACCGACGCGCTGAACTGCGCTACCGGCATGCCGCGCCTGCCCGGCACGGCCGAGAACATCGCCAATTACGAGACTGCGCGTAACGCGTTCATCTATCGCAGTCCGCGCTGGCTGCGGTCGGATCAGGACTATTCGCGGCTCGGCGCGACGGTCACGCTGGAGGCAGAGCCGGCCGAGGGCACCAAGTTCGCGCTGGATGGCCTCTATAGCTGGTATGACGTGACACGGCGGGATTACAGTTTCGCCGCCAACTCGTTCGCGCGTGGGCTCAACAATCACGGCCAGCCAGTGACCTCTGTCACCGATATCGTGACCGATTCGCTGGGCAGCACGCTGTACGGTCAGTTCAACGGCATCGACATCTCGAACGATGTCGCGCTGCGGAAATACACGAGCACCTTCCGCCAGATCAACGCGCGCTTCTCGCAGGAGCTGGGGAAGCTGACGATCGACGCCTATGCCGGCCTGTCGCTCTCGACGATGCACAATCCGGTTTCGACGCAGATCAGCTTCTTCGCCAACGACGTCAACAACTTCTCCTACGACTTCCGCGGTGGCGGCAACATCCCGGTGATCAACTGGGGCTTCGATACCACCAACGCGGCGAATTATCTGTTCTCACCGAGCCTTGTGGTAGCCAACCCTGCGGGCGGTAACATCACGATCTTCCGCAACCTGCTGAACAAGGGCGACAACAAGGACGAAACCGAAAACCTGACGACCGAGTTCAATGCGACCTATGCGTTGACCGAGGCGTTCAAGGTGCGCGCCGGCGTCCAGTATCGCGAGAGCAATTATAAACGCTACACGCGCAGCCGCGCCGGCAACGTCACCACCGGCGCACTGCCCGCCGGCACCTCGATGGCCTCGGTCATGACGCTGATCGACAACTTCGGATCGTCGATGCCCGGCGATGTCGGCGGATCCTGGCTGGCGCCGGACTATGATGCGATCGATGCGTTGATCAATTTCACCAACGACGACACCGGTCTCTATGCGCTCGCACCGATCCCGGCGCGCGACACGCTGAGCGAGAAGGTGACCGGCGCTTACGGCATGGTCGAGTTCGATGCCGATATCGGCGTACGGGTGCGCGGCAATGTCGGCGTGCGCTACGTCCACACCAACCAGAGCGGGCTCGGCGCAGTCGCCGGCGTCGCGCGCACCCTGACGCGCGAATATGACGATTGGCTGCCCTCGGCGACGGTCACGATGGATCTGACCGACCAGCTGATTCTCCGCTTTGCGGCGGCAAAGGTGATGGCGCGCGCAGAACTCAACCATATCCTGCCGGCCGGCGTGAACATCGCGCTCAATACGCGTACCATCTCGGGCCCGAACTTCTACCTCGACCCGATCCGGGCCAAGACCGTCGATGCCAGCCTTGAATATTATTTCGGGCGGCGCGGGCTGATTTCGGTCGGCGGCTTCTACAAGGATATCGACAGCTATATTCAGGCGATCTCGGAATCGATGCCGTACAGCCAGACGGGTCTGCCGCTGTCGCTGATCGAAGGGTCGGGCAACACGGCGGCGACCGAATTCACCGTCAGCAGCCGGCAGAACACGCCGGGCGGTCCGCTCAAGGGTATTGAGGTCAACGTTCAGACCGGGTTCGAATTCCTGGGCGATACCTTCCGTAACTTCGGCATGCTGGCGAACTACACGTTCGTGGACTCGGAGATCGTCTATTGTGTGAGCACCGCCGGTCCCTGCACCGGCACCAATGCCATCGTCCGCGATCTGGTGAACCTGTCGAAGCATGCGGCGAGCGGGACGCTGTACTATGAAGACAGCAAGTTCAGCATTCGCGGTACCGCGACCTACCGCGACAAGTATCTGCTGACCGTGCCGACGTCGCGCATTGATCGGACGACGGGCGTGAACGACGTGCAGGGCGCGAAATCGACGATCTTCGTCGATCTCGCCGCATCCTATCAGCTCACGCCGCAAATCCAGCTGCGCCTCGAAGCGCAGAACATCACCAACGAGGCGCTGGAATATTATTACGACTCGGTTCGCCAGGATCCCTACTACACGGGCTTCACCGGGCGGAAGTTCAGCGCCGGCGTCGCGTTCAAATTCTGACGCAGCGCATGATCTGAACGCGAAGGCCCGGTCTGGCGACAGATCGGGCCTTTTCGCACCGGCAAGGAGTGGATGGATGGACCCGATCAACCGGCGTGGTTTCCTGGGCGCGGCGGGCGGTGCGCTGCCCGTGCTGGCGTCGGCCGCCACGGCTCAGGAGCAGGACGGCGGCAGCGCCCGGACGGTAAAGGCGACGCTCGCCTATCAGGAGGAGAGCCGCCTGCGCCGCATGAAATGGTGGCACGACGCCAAGTTCGGGATGTTCATCCATTATGGCCTCTACTCGATCATCGGGCATCAGGAATGGGTGATGGAATCGGAAGGGATTCCGATCCCCGACTATGAACGGCTGGCGGTCAGGTTCATGCCCAAACCCGGGGCCGCGCGCGAATGGGCGCGCCTCGCCAAGCGCGCGGGGCAGAAATACATGGTGCTGACGACGAAGCACCACGAAGGCTTCTGCCTGTGGGACACGGCGACGACCGACTATAATGCGGCGAAGCAGGGCGCCAGGCGCGACATCGTGCGCGAATTCGTCGCGGCGGCGCGCGCCGAGGGGCTTGGGGTCGGCCTCTATTTCTCGCTGATGGACTGGCACCACCCCGATGGCGCGCGGTGCAAGGACGATGCGGCCGCGCGCGAACGTTTCGTCGCCTATACCCACGCGCAGATCCGCGAGCTGCTGACCAATTACGGCAAGATCGACATCCTGTGGTATGATGTCGACTGGCCGCTGAGCGCGGAGCAATGGCGCGCCGACGCGATGAACCGCATGGTGTTCGCGCTTCAGCCCGGCATCATCGTCAACAACCGCAATGGCCTCGACGGCGATTTCGCAACGCCCGAGCATCGCATCACGGCGGCGGATCGCGCCTGGGAATCCTGCGCGACGATGAACTATGGCTGGGGCTATCAGCGCACCGACGAGGAATGGAAGCCCGCGCGGCGGATCGTCAACGACCTGACGCTGTGCGTGCAGCAGGGCGGGAACTACCTGCTCAACATCGGCCCGGAAGCCGACGGATCGGTGCCGCGTGGGTCGATCGACACGCTCGAGCAGGTGGGGGCGTGGCTGCGCACCAATGGCGCCGCGATCTACGACTCGGACGGTCGTGCCGCGGGGGCATTCGGCAACTACACCAATTTCACCAAGGCGAAGGACAAGCTCTACGTCCATGTCTATTTCTGGCCGTCGAAGAGCCCGGCGGCGCAGATGCTGGACGTGTTGCGACCCGAGACCGTGGTCGCGGTCGGCGGCGTGCGGAGCAAGGTCCTGTCGGCACGCCTGCTCAAGACCGGGCAGCCGGTGCGTTTCACGCAGGATGCGATCGCGCTGCGGCTGACCGGGCTTCCCGATGAAGCGCCGGACGATCCGACGACGGTGATCGAGCTGACGTGCGAGGGTACGCCCTATGTCCGCCACCATCTGATCCGGCCCGAATGGCCGCGTTATGGCGTCAATATCGGAGGCCAGCGCAGCAGCTAGCGAGGCTTGAGCCAGCGGTCGGCGAAAGCGATGAAGTGATCCCAGTCGCTCGCCGTCAGGGCGTGGGGACCGGTGCGGATGTGATAGCCGATCCGCGACCGGATGGAGCGGTCGGGCGGCGGCATCGTCTGCGCGTCGAGGCCGCCCGCCCCGAGCAGGCGATAGACCGGATCGGCGCCCTTCGCGGCGAGGAATTCGCCTTTGGGGTCTGCCCACCAGTCCTGAGTCGCGCTGGCGATATAGACGGGGCGGGGGGCGGCGAGTGCGATCAGCATGTGCGCGTCGACCGGAAGTTCGTTCTCGCGCTCGGCATAGGTCTTGAAGCGCGGGGCGAACCAGTAATTGTTCATCACCCGGATCGTCTCGCCGAAATTGCGGCGGTAGAGCGCGGCGCCGCCCTCTCCCGAATTGTTCGCGATGACCATTGCGAAGCGCTCGTCGCGCGCGCCGGCCCAAAGCGCCGCCTTGCCGTAGCGGGAGTGGCCGAACACGATGACGCGGCGGGGATCGACTGCGGGGTCAGTCGCCAGATAGTCATAGACCCGGCTGAGGCCCCAGGCCCAGGTCGCGATCGCCCCCCAATGCTGCGGGTCGGAAGGGCTGGTGCCGAACCGGGGGTGGATGCTCTCCGCAACCTTGTTGTCGCCATCGGGATAGAGATCGCCGGTGAAGTAGGTGGCGACGCCGTAACCCGCCTTCAGGATCGCCTCGACCGGCCATTCGGACGCGTCGATGCCGCGCGAGTGCAGCGTGGCGCTGCCCTTGCGGATGCCGGGCGCCGGGGTGACCCAGCCGGGCGTGATGTGGATGGCTGGATCAGGATGGATCGCCTGATTGCCATGGAAGTTGGGGCCGAGGAATACCGATACAGGGCCGCGCGCGGATGCGGGCAGATAGAGCAGCACGCGCATCTGCGGCCCGTCGCGCCGCCCGGCGAGGAGGATCGTCACCTGTCGCCGCACTGCAAGACCGCCCAGCGCGGCTTCTTCCTGCTCCTCGACGATATAGCGCGCACGAAGCGGGCGGGGCGCGACGCCGTAGATGTTCGCTTCGAATAGCGCGATGAGCTCGGTACGCCGCTTGCGCCAGCCCTGCGGGTTTCGCACGATGCGCCCGCCGGCGGCGATCAGCGGATCGGGAAGCCGGTAGGGGGCGACCTTCGCCTCGTCCGAATTGCCGTCGAGCTGCGCGGCGGCGGGCACCAGGCAGGCGAGGGCGGCCAATGCCGCCGCCAAGCCGTTGATCGCCATGACGACGCGCCGCATCCGCTCTCCCGCTCCAATCATTGTTGTCATACAGGTTTTCCAAACATATGATAATCATATGATCGTGCAAGATGCGCGGCAGATCACAGGGAGAGTGCCGGATGAAGCGCCGTGATTTCGTTGAGATGCTTGCGGTCGCGGGCGGTGTCGCGATGCTTCCGCGCGTCGCGGCAGCGACCGGGCGGGTGCTGGCGCTCAACTATGATCCGGCGCGGACCGGCGCGACCATCCCGCGCGATTATATCGGCCTGTCGTTCGAGCGGGCGCAGCTGTCCAACCCCGGCTATTTCTCAGCGGAGAACAAGGCGTTCGTCCAGCTGGTCCGCGGCCTGTCGCCGTCCGGAAGCATCCGGCTGGGCGGATCGTCGGGCGAACATACCGCCTATATCGGCGACCGGACCATTCCGCCTGCGTTCGAGATCCACGGGCCGGAGCATAACAAGCTCGATCGCGAGGGGCTGAACGTCTCAACCGTCGCGCTGCGCAACCTGCGCGGCTTCCTCGACGCGACGGGATGGACCTGCCTCTATGGCCTCAACATGGCGCATGCGACGCCCGAACAGGCCGCGCGCGAGGCGGCGGACGTACAGCGCATCCTCGGCCCGCGGCTGTCGGCGATCCAGATCGGCAAC
>JASBTC010000261.1 GCA_030148625.1 Sphingobium sp.
CTTGCCGACCGACATCATGCAGACGATCGTGTCTTCTCGCCAGGGGCGGGTGCGGGCCGGATCCGCCCAGCCGCCCCAGAGATCGACGACCTTCTGCCCGTCGCGATAGACCGCGACGGCGGCGCCATGTTCGCCGCGGTCGCGGAAATTCGTCGCGAACATATCGGCGACGGCGCCGAAGGCGGGATCGAACATGCCGTGGATCGGCATGTCGGATTCGGCCTGGATCAGGGCGGGCGCATTCATGCTCAGTATTTCACGATCGCGCGGATGCCATAGGTGCGCGGCTCGCCGACGCGGCCGACGATACCCGCGGCGAAGCTGGCGGTGCTGGTCACATAGGCCTTGTTACCCAGATTGCGGCCGAAGGCGATGATCTGGAAACGGTCGCCCGGGAAATTATAGCCGATGCTGCCATTGACCAGAGCATAGCCCGGCTGCTGGTCGAGCCCGGCATTCAACGCGGTGAAATATTGCCGCGTGCGGTGGCTATATTCGGCGCGGCCGAAAACCGATCCGTCGCCCACCGGCACGTCGACCTGGGTGTAGAGCGTATAGGCCCATTTCGGCGACAGGTTCAGGTGGTTGCCCGACGCGTCGAACGGGATGTTTCCGGGCTTCAGCGCGTTGGTGTAGTTTTTGTAGACCGCATCGAGATAGGCGAGGTTGGCGCCGACCTGCAGCCATTTTGTCGGGCGCAGTTCGGTCTCGATCTCGACGCCGTCGACGGTCGCATCGGCAGCATTGGTGATGTCGATCACCCCCGGGGTCAGGAACGACTGAACCTGCAGGTCCTTGTAATCATAATGGAAGAAGCTGGCGTTGACGCGCAGCACACGATCGAACAGGTCGAGCTTCGCGCCGGCCTCGTAGCTCCACAGCGTCTCGGGCGCGAAGCCCTGGGCCGGATTCACGCTCGAGAAATTGAAGCCGCCCGATTTAAAGCCCTTGGTGGCGGACGCGAACAGCATCACATTGTTCGTCGGCCGATATTCCAGGCCGATCTTCGGGGTCCAGGCCTTGTAGACGCCGTCCGTCGAATAGGTGCGCGGATAGGTCGCCAGCGGCAGCCCGGTCGGCAGCGAGAAATTGGTGGCGACCTGGTCGAAATCCTTGCGCTCGCGCGTGTAGCGGATGCCCGCCGTCACCGAGAACTGGTCGGTGAGCGCATAGGTGCCCTGCGCGAAGGCGGCGACGGCACTGGTCTGGATGATCGGTGAGAAATTCGCACGGACCGTCGGGAAGGTGGTGACGCTCGAGTCCACCTTGATGTTTTCGCTGAAATAATAAAGCCCGGCGATATAGGTGAGGCCGCCGGTCTTGCCGGTCAGGTTCAGCTCCTGCGAGAATTGGCGCTGGCCTTCGAACTGGTCGGTGCGGCGGGTGTTGACCGCGGTGCCGTCGGTGTCGCCGACCTGGATCAGCCGGTTCTCGCGATAGGCGGTCAGCGACTTGAGCTGCATGTCGGGGCCGAGATCGTAATTGATCTCGCCGGCCATGCCCCATTGCTCGCGATCGGACGCGGAACGGATGTTGAGCGCGACCTTGCGATAATCGCCGACGATGCTGTTGGCGAGCGGGTCGGTGGTCGTCTGCAGCATCTTCACATAGCCGGCCAGCGCATCGTCGGAGCGCAGATAGTCGGCACGCAGTATGATCTCGAGCGGTTCGCTCGGCGTGAAGCGGATCTGCGCGCGCGTGCCATAGGTCTTTTCATTGTCGACATCGCCGACACCGGGCGCGATATTCTTGAGATAGCCGTCGCGGCGCGTGCCGATGAGCGAGATCGACGCCGCCACCTTGTCGGTCACCAGCGGGCCGCTGACAAAGGCCTCGGCGCGCATCAGGTCGTAATTGCCATAGGTGATCTGGCCCCGGGCGGCGAAGTCGTTACCCGGCTTGCGGCTGATCACGTTGATCGTGCCGCCGACCGAGTTGCGGCCGTAAAGCGTGCCCTGCGGGCCACGCAGCACTTCGATCCGTTCGACGTCGAGGAAATTGCTGAGATAGCTTGCCGGGCGCGCGAGATAGACGCCGTCGAGATGGATTGTCGACGATGGGTCCGATCCGCCGAACACATTGTTCGATCCGATGCCGCGAATATAGACCTGGGAGAAGGATGCGTTCTGCGTCACCTGCAGATTGGGCGTCATCGTCGTCAGGTCGCGCACGTCCTTGACGCCGGTCGCGCTCAGCATCGCGTCGCTGAATGCGGTGATCGAGATCGGCGTGTCCTGCAGGCGCGAGGCGCCGGTCTTGTTCGCGGTCACGATGATGTCGCTGCTGCCGAAATTATCGTCGGCCTCGGCGGTATCCGCTTGCTGCGCAAAGGCCGCGCCCGAAACGCTGAGCAGGAGCCCGGCCTGCAATGCCCGAAGAAAAGCCCTCATCTCGTCCCTCCCTGTCGACGCCCTGTTTGGCTGCCGGAATGGTGGGAAGAGATCATGATTCGTCGATCGTTGCAACCGAATTGTCGACGATTTGACCATTTAAGGTCATATTTATGCTTCAGAAGCGCAATATCGTCGACAATTTCAACGCGATGGCGCTTCTCCAAGCAGCAAGGTGATGCACCAGTCGCCGTGGTAGCGCATGACCGCCTCACCCGCGGCGGCGTCGCCGGCGAGCACCGCGTCGGCCATGCGCTGGTAATTGCTGACATATTTGGGCGCGTGGACGTCCAGATCGATCGTGCTGGCGAGGAAGCGGTTCCAATATTCGACGTTCACCGCGCGCATGACGAAGTCGACATAGGGGCGCTCGGAAATGGCGTTCAACAGATAATGGAACTCGTTGAGGACCAGGTAGAATCGCACTTTCGCAGCCATCTCCGCACCGATCAGGGCTTCGCCGGCACGGCGGATCGCGGCCATCGCCGCGACGACGCGCTCGGCATTGTCGCCCTCGCCGATGCGCAGCGCGGCACCGCGCACGCCGACCGCGGCGACGGGCGCGCTGACCTCGTAGATGCCGGCGAGGTCGCGGATGGTGAGCGGGCGGAGGATCGCGCCGCGATCGGGATGGAGTTCGACCATGCCCTGGCCCGCCAGCACCGCCAGCGCCTCGCGCACCGGCGCGCGGCTCAGCCCGAGTCGCTGCGCGAGTTCGGACGCGATGATCCGGCTGCCCGGCGTCAATTCGCCCGCGTCGAGCGCGTCCATGATCGTCGCATAGACGGTCTGGACCAGCGACGTCTTCAGCCCGCCATCGGCAAGCTGCTTGGGCGAACCGAATGGCTGGGCGGCCACGGCCGGTGGCGTCGCGCCGCCCTTCGTCCCAGATTTCCGGCCCATTCCATCTCCCCTTTAATTGCCCGATCGGACATGCCCGACGCTGCGCTCTGTCGGATTGTCGACGATCCTGCCGCAACCGGGTAGCGCCGGCATGTGTCCGGCGTCCAGCGGGCAGTTGAAAAACGCATCGTCATTCCCGCGAAAGCGCACTGGTGTCCGGATTATTGGGCAAGGGGGCGAGCGCATATTTGCGATGATCGCAGCCGAAACATCGCTGTTGAGACAGGATTCGGATCTCGCCGCAGTGATGGTTTTGCCACCCTCACTCCGTTCATCCCGAGCGAAGTCGAGGGACTAAGCCGAGCGCAGCCGAGGCTACTGGGGCATGTGGTCCTCGGCTGCGCTCGGACGGCTCCCTCGACTTCGCTCGGGATGAACGGGTTTTTGGGTCTCGAATACATCGCCTCGGCCTCCTCTCCAGAGTGCGGCCGAAATTAGGGTATCGCGCTAATCGCCTTCGCAAATCACCAGATCCGCACGCGCTCTCCCGGGGCCAGATACAGCGCATCGCCGGGTTTCACGCCGAACGCGTCATACCAGGCATCGATGTTGCGGACGACGCCGTTGACGCGGAACTGCTCCGCCGCGTGCGAGTCGAGCAGGATCCGCAGCCGGGCGGTCTCGTCGCGCTGGCGCGACCGCCAGAGCTGGGCGAATGCGTGGAAGAAGCGCTGCTCGCCGGTCAGTCCGTCGATCACCGGCGCGGGCTTGCCGTCCAGCGACATGCGATAGGCGTCGAGCGCGAGCACCGCGCCGCCAAGATCGGCGATATTCTCGGCCATGGTGAGCTCGCCGTTGAGCGGAAAGCCGGGCAGGGGCTCGTAGCGCGCATATTGTGCGCCCAGCCTCGTCGCCTCGGCGCGGAAGCGCGCATCGTCCTGCGGCGTCCACCAGTCGCGCACTTCACCTTTCGCATCGTAGCGGCGACCGATCGTATCGAAGGCATGGCTCAGTTCGTGCCCGATCACCGCGCCGATCGCGGCATAATTGGCGGCGGGATCGGCGGCCGGATCGAAAAAGGGCGGCTGCATCAGCGCGGCGGTGAACAGCACTTCGTTGCGGCTGCCATTATAGGTCGCGTCGACCAGCGCGGGTGTGATCTGCCATTCGGAACGGTCGACCGGCCCGGCAAGCCGCGCGACGCGCATATCCCAGTCGAAGGCGCGTCCGCGGCGCAGATTGCCATAGGCGTCGCCGTTGACGACCTCGAGCCCGGCATAGTCGCGCCACTCATCGGGATGGCCGACCTTGCGCAGCAGCCCGGCGATCTTGGCATGCGCTTCCCTGCGCGTTTCCGGCCCCATCCGATCGAGCCGGTCGATCCGTGCCGCCGCTGCCTTTTCCAGATTGGTCAGGAGTTGCGTCACCGCCTGGCGTGTGGCGGGCGGCAGATGCCGTTCGACATAGCGGCGGTTGAGCGCGTCGCTCATATAGCGGTCGAGCGTCAGCACGGCGCGGCGCCAGCGCGCGGGCATGGCGGGCGTGCCCTGCAGCGCCTTGTCGCGGAATGCGAAGCGTGCCGCACCGAAGCGCGCGGGCAGGATCTCGGCGGCATTGTCCGCATAAGAAAAGGCCTGCCAGGCCTTGAGCGTCTCGACCGGGGTCGCCGCGAACAGCGCGGCGAGCCGGACGATCGCGCTGTCCTGCGCCAGCACGACGCTATCGGCGTCCTTCAATCCGGCGGCGGCAAGGAAGGGGCGCCAGGCAAAGCCCGGTGCTGCGGCTTCGAGCGCCGCCACCGTCATCGGATGATGGGTGCGTTCGGGGTCGAGGCTGTCGGCGCGGCTCCAGCTCGCCTGCGCGATCCGCGCCTCCAGCGCCACGACGGCTTCCGCGGCGCGCTCGGTGTCTGTCCAGCCCGCCAGCTTCAGCATCGTCGCGACATAGGCCTGGAAGGCGCGGACATCGGCCTGATAACGGGCATCGAGATAATAATCGCGATCGGGCAGCGACAGGCCGCCCTGCAGAAGCTGGATGGCGTAGCGATCGGGATCGCGCGCATCGGCGCGGATGCGGAGCTGGAACAGTGATCCGGCGAAGCCGCGATTGGCCGTTCCCATGATCGCGGCGAGCGCGCCACGATCGCGCGCGGCGCGCACCGCCTTCAGATCGGCGTCGAGCGGCGCGGTACCGCGTTTTTCGATCCGTGCTTCGTCCATATAAGCGGCATAGAAGCGGCCGAGTGCATCGGGTTGCGCTGCCGTCGCCGAGTCCACCAAGATCGCGTTCTGACGCTCGCGGGAGAGATCGTCGAGGATCGAGAACCAGTTCTGGCGCGGCCGGTCCGCGGGGATCTCCATCGCCGCCACCGCGCGCCCTTGCGCGAAGCGATAGAAATCGTCGCCGGGGCGAACCGCCGGATCGCCGGCGCCCGGCGCCAGACCCCAATTGCCATGGACGGGCGCCGCCGCCGAGCGTCCGGCTTCCGCCGCCAGCGTATCATGGGCGACCTGCTGCAATGCGCTGGCCTGGGCGGGCGATATGCCCAGCTCGGATGCGGCGATCTCCTTCTCGCCCAGCATGCGCGGATCCTTGCCCGTCACGCGGCCGAAAACGACCAAAGCCTCCAGATAATAGCCGTAAGTGCTTCCATGATAATGGTCGTACGCCCACAGATCGACCTTGCCGGCATCGATCCCGTCATAGGGAGTGGCGTCGGCCACCCCGGTCTCGATCGCGCGTGTCCAGGCCTGCCCGACGGGGATGATGTTGCGGATCGCGGGCGTCGCCGCGGCTGCGAGATCATAGGCGCGGCGGACGTCGAGCGCCATCGCGCCGATCGGCCGGCCATACCAGCGCCCGTTTGGCAGCCAGGTCTGGTCGGCGCGCGACCAGGTCGCGGTCAACCGCACCTGCACCGCCGGATTGTGACGGCGGAACAGGTCGGTGAGCAGCCCGGCATAGGTGATTGTCGAGCTCGCATCGCCCGGCTTCTTCGCGTCGAGCATGCTCAGCCCCTGCATCACGACATGGTCCCAGTGCCGGCCGATAACCGACGCCTTGTCGGTCAGGTGGAAATCCAGCCCCTTGCTCGGCGCGGTCTCCAGGCTCACCTCGTAATCCAGCCCCGCCTGGCGCGTGAACATCTCGAACAATGCGGGCACGCCGCCGATGCGCTGGTCGTTCAGATCGGTGACGATATCGGATCGATAATGCTGGACCGGCGAATAGGCGCCATAGGTGAAGCTGTTGCCGATGAAGAGGATGGTTTCGGCCTGGACCGGCGCCGCGCCCATCAGCGTGAAGCCCAGAAGCAATGTTTTGATATTCATCGATATTCCTGCCCATGTCTCGCATGCGTCACGCGTGAGGCTGCTGCGCGTGAAAGTCGCGATCAAGACCGGCAAAAATATATTGTCTTTGCCGAAGGAACGCGCTTCCCCGTTCGTCTGGGCTATGCGTGTCGACTGCAATGGAAAGGGAGTGAGGCGGGGGAATGAGTGGCCGGCATCAACGCCTCGTCGCCTGGGTCTCGACCCAGGTGATGCCGCATGAGCCGGCGGTACGCGCCTGGCTCAAGCGGTCGATGGTGTCGACCGAGGATGCCGACGATCTGATCCAGGAAGCCTATGCCAATCTCGCCTCGCTCGATGCCTTCGAGCAGATCGCACGGCCCGACGGCTATTTCTTCCAGATCGTGCGCAATCTGCTGACCAGCCAGATCCGGCGCGCGCGCATCGTGCGCATCGAAAGCGTGGCGGAGATCGACACGCTCGTCACCGGATCGGACGATCCGTCGCCCGAGCGCGTCACCGCGGCGAAGCGCGAGCTGGAAATGGTGCAGCGGGTGATTGCGGGGCTGCCCGATCGCTGCCGGCGGATCTTCGAGATGCGCAAGATCGAGGGCCTGTCGCAGCGCGAGATCGCGGACCGGCTGAAAGTGACCGAAAGCATTGTGGAGAATGACGGGGTCAAGGGCATGCGCCTGATCATGCAGGCGATGCGCGAGACGGGCGAACCGACATTCCCCGGAAAGAAAGCGAATGATGAGCGACCGGCAAAGCGCAACTGAGATCGAGGAACAGGCGGTGCGCTGGGTCTGGCGCATCGACTGCGAAGGGCGCACGCCGGCTTTGCAGGCGGAGCTCGACGGCTGGCTGGCGGGTGACGTCCGTCGTCGCGGCGCCTTGCTTCAGGCGGAAGCGACCTGGCTGCTGCTCGATCGCGGCAGTCAGCTTCAGGCCGGAGAGCCCGAGCCCGTCGAAATCGAGCGCACGCGCTGGTTCACGCCGCGCCGCGCGATCTTCGGCGGTGCGGGGGCGCTCGCGGCATCGCTCGCTGCCGCCTTCCTGTTGATGCAGCCCGACGCGCGTTACGACACTGCGGTCGGTGAGATCCGCCGCGTGCCGCTGGCCGACGGGTCGGCCGCGGTGATCAACACGCAAAGCGCCGTCGATTTCGACGCCGAGAGCGATCGCCGCATCGTCCGGCTGGCGCAGGGTGAGGCCTGGTTCCAGGTCGCGAAGGACAAGAAGCGGCCCTTCGTGGTCGAGGCGGGCGATGTCCGTGTCCGTGCGGTCGGCACTGCCTTTTCGGTGCGCCGCCGCGATGGCGGCGCCGATGTGCTCGTCACCGAGGGCGTGGTCGAGACCTGGGTGGTGGGTGCCGAGGGGCATCGCGTCCGCGTCGCCGCCGGCGCGCGCGCCTTCGTCGCCGACAATGCCGCGATCACCAGCCGCGTCTCCGCACCGTCGGAGATCGATCGCGCGCTCGCCTGGCGCAACGGCAAGATCGATTTGAGCGGAGAGACGCTCGACTGGGCGGCGGCCGAGTTCAATCGCTACAATGCGCAGGAACGCATCGTCGTCGACCGCAGCCTTGCCGGCGAACGGCTGTTCGGCGTGTTCCGCACCGACGATCCCGAGGGCTTCGCTTCGGCGGTGCGGATGAGCCTGGGCGCCCGGATCTCGCGCGATGCCGAGGGCCGGATCACGATCGCCGCTGCTGGAAAATAAGCGGGTTGCGGGCGCGCGACGGCAAAAAGACGGTTTGGTGAAAAGGAAAAGTCCGCGCCCCCCGTCTGTAGTGTTCGAGGCGTGACGACGCCATCGCATCGAATGGGGGTTTATATGTCTTTCCGGTCCATCCAGCTTCGCGGCGGCCTGTCCGCCGTTGCCGTCATCGCCACGATCGCCGTCGCCGCGCCCGCCGTCGCGCAGGCCAAGCGGTTCGATCTGGCGGCGCAGCCGGCCGCAACCGGGGTTGCGGCGTTCGCGCGCCAGGCCGATGTCCAGGTGCTGATCTCGGCGGGTGACGCCCGTGGCCGCCGCACCAATGCGGTGCGCGGCGCACTCACCGTGCCGCAGGCGCTCGATCAGCTGCTGCGCGGCACCGGGCTCGTCGCGCGCATGACCGGATCGCAGACCTATAGCGTCGTCGCGGCGGCGCAGGCCGCGGCCGTGGAGGCGCCGGCGACCGACGATGCGGAGGCGGACCCCATTCTCGTCACCGGTTCGCGCATCCGCACCGCCGCCAATGACGCGCCGGCGCCGGTGTCGGTCGTTCCGGCCACCGAAATCCTCGGCAAGACCGGCCGGACCGCGCTGGGCGACGAACTCAACGAACTGCCGCAATTTCGCTCGACCCTGTCGCAGGCGTCGTCGACCGGCAACCAGCCGCCAAGCCAGGTCGGCCTCAACCAGCTCGACCTGCGCGGTCTCGGCACTTCGCGCACGCTCGTTCTCCAGAATGGCCGCCGTCATGTCGCCGGCTCGCAGGTCGTCTCGCAGCCCGACGTCAACGCCATTCCCGTCGAACTGCTCGACCATGTCGAGATCCTGACCGGCGGCGCATCGGCGGTCTATGGCGCGGATGCCATCGCCGGCGTCGTCAATTTCGTGCTCAAGGACGATTTCGAAGGGCTGGCGGCGCGCGCGCAGGGTGGCATCAGCGCGCGCGGCGACGCCGGCGCCTATATGGGCTCGATCACCGCCGGCATCAATTTCGGCGGCGGGCGCGGCAATATCGCGGCCAGCGTCGCCTATGCGCGCCGCAACCAGCTTCGCTACGATGCACGGGAGTTTTCGGCGAACCAGGCGAGCTTCGTGCCGAATGTGCTCGATACCGATCGCACGCGCCCGGCCGGCTCGCCGCCCGACGGCATTCCCGACCAGATCCTGATCACCAAGCTGCGATTGCTCGCCACGTCCAATGGCGGCACCATCGTGCGCAGCACCGCGACCAATCCCCCGGGCATTTATCGTTTCGCGCCCGACGGCAGCCTCAACCTCGCCAATTTCGGCAATGGCCATTTCCTGCCCCTGGCCCCGGTCAGCGATGGCGGCGACGGGCTCAATTCGATCGGCACCAGCACGCTGCTGCCCGACAATGAGCGTTTCTCGGTCAATCTGGTCGGCCATTACGACCTGTCGGATTCGCTGCGCTTCTTCATCGAGGGAAAGGGCGTCTGGCAGAATGCCAGCACCTGGGGGCAGGGCACGTCGAGCAGCCTGACGCTCTCCACCGCCAACCCCTTCCTGACGCAGCAGGCACAGGCGATGCTGGCGACGTTGATCCCAGGCGGCGGCAACTTTTCGATGAGCCGGATCAACGACGATCTTGGCGTGCAGGGTGAACGCACCAAGCGGACGACCCTGCGCGGCGTCGCCGGATTGAAGGGTGATCTATCCGATCGCTGGAGCTTCGAGCTCTCCTATAATTACGGCCGCACCGAAGTGACGTCCGACTTCTACAACAGCATCTATCCCGCGCGCATGACGCTGGCGGCGGATGCGGTGCGCGATACCGCGGGCGTGCTCGGCACGCGCGATGCGATCGTCTGCCGCGCCCGGCTCCAGGCGGGCGGCGTGCCGACCGGCAATGCCGCGATCGACACCTGCGTCGCCGCCAACGTCTTCGGCAATGGTTCGATCGACGCAGCGGCGCGCAATTATCTGACCGTCGACACGCGCGCGACCGGCTTGCTCCAGCAGCATGTCGTCGGCGGTTTCGTCACCGGCGACACCGACGGCTTTTTCCGTCTGCCCGGCGGCCCGGTCAAGCTGGTGGCGGGTTTCGAATATCGCGACGAAAGCACGCGCTATTCGCCCGATGCGCGCGATCTGGCCGGCCAGACCAGCTTCACGGGTTTCCAGCCGATCAAGGGCTCGCTCGACGTGATCGAGGGCTATGGCGAAGTGAAGCTGCCGCTGCTTGCCGACGTGCCCGGCGCGCGCCTGCTCGAACTGAGCGGCGCGGTGCGTGTCGCCAAATACAGTCTGGCGGGCGTCAACACCGAAGTCTCATGGGGCGGCGGTGCGGTCTATGAACCGATCGAAGGCTTGCGTTTCCGCGGATCCTATCAGCGCGCGGCGCGCGCGCCCAATCTCGCCGAGCTGTTCCAGCCGACGGTGGGCACGCGCTTCAGCGTCTTCGATCC
>JASBTC010000275.1 GCA_030148625.1 Sphingobium sp.
GGCATCCTCGAGCGCGGTGCGGACGCCCTCGAGCAGCAGGTCGTTGAGATGGTCGTAGAAGCGGGCCTCAACGATCAGAAACTTCGCCATCATGCCGCTCCTTTGCAGTCGATCGGGCGTTCGCCGACGATCGAGAGACCATAGCCGTCGAGACCGACCAGAGTGTGGTGGGTGTTGGTGAGCAGGACCATGTCCTGCACGCCGAGTTCGGTCAGGATCATCGCACCGACGCCATAGTCGCGCAATTCCTCCATATCGGGGGTCGGCAATCCGGCCTTGCGCAGCACCGCGGTGGTGAAGGCATCGTTGCGCTGGCGGTTGATCACCACCACCACGCCGGTGCCCTGCGCCGCGATGATCTCCATCGAGCGCTGCAACATGGTGCCGCGATCGCCGGCCTCGCCGAACAGGTCGCCAAAGGGCGACAGCACGTGCATACGCACCAGCGTCGGCTCCTCGGGATCGATCCGGCCTTTGACCAAAGCGATCTGCTCGGTGCCTGTCGCCTTGTTGTAAAAGGTCATTGCGGTCCAGTCGCCGCCCCAGCGGCTTTCGAAGCGCGCTTCGGCCTTTTTCTGGACGAGATGGTCGTGCTGTCTGCGATAGGCGATGAGGTCGCGGATGGTGCCGATCTTGAGGCCATGTTCCTGCGCGAAGGCGATCAGATCGTCCATGCGCGCCATGGTGCCGTCGTCCTTCATGATCTCGCAGATCACGCCGGAGGGATTGAGCCCGGCAAGGCGCGAGACGTCGACGGCGGCCTCGGTATGGCCGGCGCGCACCAGCACGCCGCCCTCGCGCGCGACCAGCGGGAAGACATGGCCGGGGGTCACGATCTCTTCCGGCCCCTTCGATGCGTCGATCGCCACCGAGACGGTGCGCGCCCGGTCGGCGGCCGAGATGCCGGTGGTGACGCCTTCGCGCGCCTCGATCGAGACGGTGAAGGCGGTTTCGTGACGCGTCCCATTGTTGCGGCTCATCAGGTCGAGCCCGAGCTGGTCGACGCGCGCCTTGGACAGCGCCAGGCAGATCAGTCCGCGGCCATGCTTCGCCATGAAATTGATCGCCGACGGCGTCGCCATCTGCGCCGGGATGATCAGGTCGCCTTCATTCTCGCGATCCTCGTCGTCGACAAGAATGAACATCCGGCCGTTGCGCGCCTCGTCGATGATCTCCTCGATCGGCACCAATGCGGGCGCGGCTTCGCGGCGGACGAGATAGGTTTCGAGCTTGCGCAGCGTCTCCGCCGTCGGATTCCACTGCGAATCGTCGAGATTGCGCAGCGAATTGGCGTGGAGCCCGGCGGCGCGGGCAAGACCGGAGCGCGAAATCGCGCCATCGGTGACGAGGTCGCGGATGCGATCGATCAGCTGAGTGCTCATAATGGTCGAGTTATCACATTGTAATGTGATTTCTCAACCGGAAAATCACATCAGTCTGTCGATTTTTCCAGAACGGCGCGCATGCGCCCGAGATAGCGCGCCAGCACGTCGATCTCGATATTGAGCGGACGGCCCGGCGCCAGGGTCGCGAAAGTCGTCATCTCGGCGGTGTGCGGGATGATGTTGATGGTGAAGCGCGTTCCCGCCGCATCATCCTCGACGGTGTTGACCGTCAGCGAGATGCCGTCGAGCGCGATCGAGCCCTTGGGCGCGATGAAGGGCGCAAGATCGGTCGGCGCGGCGACGACCACGCGATGCGAATCGCCCTGGGGTTCGACCGCGATCACCGTGCCGATGCCGTCGACATGGCCGGTGACGATATGGCCGCCAAGCTCCTCGCCCAGTTTCATCGCGCGTTCGAGATTGAGGCGGCTGCCGGCCAGCCATTGCCCTTCGGCGGTGCGCGATCGCGTCTCGCCCGAGACATCGACCGCGAACCAGCCCGGCCCCTTGTCGACCACGGTCAGGCAGACGCCCGAACAGGCGATCGACGCGCCGAGATCGACGGTCGCAGTGTCATAAGCGGTCTCGACGACGAGGCGCAGGTCGCCGCGCTGCTCCGCATTCCGGATGGTGCCGATATCGGTGATGATGCCGGTGAACATGGCCGCCCTTCTATATTTTGCGGACCCGCTCGTAGACTTCGAGCCGGTCGCTGCCAAGCGTGCGCGCATCATGGAGACGCCAGTGGCCATGTGCGCCGGCAAGATCGCCAAGCCCGATATCGCCGAGCGCGGCGCGCCCGCCGCCGATCAGGATCGGTGCACGATAGAGCAGCAGGCGATCGACCAGATCGGCGGCAAGGAATGCCGATGCCGAGCCCGCGCCCCCCTCGACCAGCACATGATCGCCAGGCAGATCGGCGATCGCTCCCGGTGCCGCAAGCCGCTGCCATCCATCGGGCGCATCCATGCCCGCCGACAGGACGTAACGCGCCGGCGAGCGCGCCTCGAGTCCGGCCAGGCGCACGTCGAGCGTCGGCGCATCGGCCTCGAGCGTGCCGCGCCCGACCACGATCGCTTCGGCGCGGGCGCGCTCCAGATGGCCGTGGCGGCGCGCAGCCTCGCCGGTGATCCAGCGCGCGCTGCCGTCCGCCATGGCGATACAGCCATCGAGCGACGTGGCGAGCTTCAGGGTGACGAAGGGCCGGCCGAGCGACTGGCGCGTCAGGAAACCGGCCATGGAGCGGCGGGCGTCGTCGGCATGGGCGCCATGTTGGACATCGATGCCCGCCGCCTTCAGCGCCGCGAAGCCGCGTCCGTCGGTCCGCAGGTCGGGATCGCCGATCGCCGCGACGACACCGGCAACACCGGCCTCGATCAGCAGCGACGAACAGGTGGGACCGCGCGGGCTGTCATGCGCGCATGGCTCCAGCGTGACATAGGCGATGGCACCCCTGGCCGCGCTGCCGGCCTGGGCCAGCGCCATCGCTTCGGCATGGGGGCGTCCGCCGGGCTGGGACCAGCCACGCCCGACGACATGGTCGCCATTCACGATCACGCAGCCGACGCAAGGTGCGGGCGCGGTGGTGCCCCGGCCCCGTTCCGCGAGCGCCAGCGCTGCGGCGACGTAACGCGGATCGGCGCTCAAATGCCGAGATCGTCCAGTTTCTTGTCGAGGCGCTGGAACGATTTCATGCGTTCCTGGCGCAGCTTCTCGATCTCCGCCTTTCTCTGCTTGTCCTTGATCAGGTCGGCGGCAAGCCGGGCACGGATCTCCTCATCGGAGCGATTGGCCGGCCAGTTCTCGAAATATTGGATATCGCGCTTCCACGGCTTTTCGAATTTCGAATCGACATAGAAGCCCGCGATGATCAGCGCCGTGATCATCACCGAAAGAAATCCGAACAGCAGTTCGTGCCGCTGGCGCTGCGCAAGGAAGCCGCGCAGATCGCGGATCGCACGCACGGGCGAGACGGGACGGGGAAAGATCGCCATGGCGCCAAGATAGGCGCGCGAACGCGGCGACGCCAGCCCCGTCCCTGACACGTCAGGTGTCGAGCCTGAATCGGACGGTCATCGTCCGCCAGCTCTCGACCGGCGTGCCATCGCTGGTCGCGGGGGTAAAACGCCAGCGCTTCATCGCCTGTTCGGCAGTCGCGCGGAAAAAGGCTTCATCGGCCGCCTCCACCTTCTGCACCTCTTTCACCCGGCCATCGGGGCCGACCAGAACGCGCACCACGACGACGCCTTCCTCGCCCGAACGGATCTTGCCCGGCGGATAAGGGGGCTGAAGTGCTGCGGTATAGCGTGGATCGACCTGCGAGCCCTTGAAGACGGGAATGTGTGGCTGTGGCGGCGGTGCGATCACCGTCCCCTCGCCGCTGGATATTCCGCCGACCGGTGGCCGCGGCGGTAAAGGCGTGAACGGCAACTTATAATCACTGATTGGATCGACGATCAGTGGCTTCGTCACCAAGATCGTGTCTTTGGGCGCTTTCTGAAGCGGCTTCTCCGGCTCGGCCTGGGGCGGTGGAGGCGGCGGCGGGTCGGACTTTACGTTAATCGCTGTAAAGGTCTTGAACTGCTCAGTAACGACCGCTGGATTGATCAGCAGCAACGCGGCGACGGCTCCGCCATTGACTGCGATCGCCGCAGCCAAGCTCAGCGGGCTTCGCGTTTTCTGATCGAGATAGCCTCCTTTGGCATAGACAGACATGACATCCTCCATCACGGGATGGTCCCGCAGAGAAGATGTTACAACATCACATTTGCAAGTAAAGCGCGAAGTGATGTTGTATCATTGCTTCGGATCGGAGTGTCAGCGCAACCTTTCGAGCGCCCGAATCTTCCCGATCAACGGCAGCAAAGCCGCCATGTCGGGGCCATGGTCGCGCCCGGTCAGCGCCTGGCGCAGCGGCAGGAAAAGCGGCTTGCCCTTGCGGCCGGTCTTCTCCTTGAGCGCGGCGGTGAGCGCGTGCCAGGGATCGGACGACCAATCGAGCGACTCGGCGACCGCGGCAGCGTCGGCCAGATAGGCCCGATCCTCATCGGAGAAATCGGGGCGCGCGATCGGCCCTTCGACGACCGACCACCAGTCCGCGACCTGCGCCACGGTTTCGAGATTGGGGCGGATCGCTCCCCAGGCGATGTCGTCCATGCCCGCAGGCAGCCGGTCGGCGACCGCGCCGAAATCGAGCTGATGGACGATACGTGCGTTGAGCTGGACCAGCTCGGCTTCGTCGAAGCGCGCCGGCGCGCGGCCGAAATGCGCGAAATCGAACGCGTCGATCAACGGCTGCGGATCGGCGACTGCCTCGACCGGATCGCTGGTGCCGATCCGTGCAAGCTTGGCGACGAGCGTGACCGGTTCGATCCCGATCTCGCGGAAATGGTCGACGCCCAGCGAACCGAGCCGTTTGGAGAGCTTGCCTTCGCTGCCCGTCAGCAGCGCCTCGTGCGCGAAGATCGGTGCCGCGCCGCCGAGCGCTTCGAACATCTGGATCTGCGTCGCGGTGTTCGAGACATGATCCTCGCCGCGCACGACATGGGTGATTCCCATGTCGAGATCGTCGATCGCCGAGGGCAACATATAGAGCCAGCTGCCATCGGCGCGGCGGATGACCGGATCGGACAGCAGTTTCGGGTCGAAGCGCTGCGGCCCGCGGATGAGGTCGTCCCAGACGATCGGCGCATCATGGTCGAGCCTGAAACGCCAATGCGGCTCGCGCCCCTCCGGCACCGGGGCATCGGCGGCCGGGCGCTCATAGACCGGGGGCAGGCCGCGACCGAGCAGCACCTTGCGGCGGAGGTCGAGCTCCTCGGCGGTCTCATAGCAGGGATAGACCCGGCCGGCCGCGCGGAGTTCCTCGAAACGCACTTCGTAGAGCGCGAAGCGTTCGGACTGGCGCGCTTCGCCATCGGGATGAAGGCCGAGCCAGGCGAGGTCGGCGCGGATCGACTCGACAGTCTCTTCGGTCGATCGCGCCATGTCGGTATCGTCGATGCGCAACAGGAAGCGACCGCCATGCTTCTTCGCCCACATCCAATTGTGGAGCGCGGTGCGGATATTGCCGACATGGAGCCGCCCGGTGGGCGACGGAGCGAAACGGGTCACGATTGTCATGTGCGCGCTCATACCGTCAATTGCGCGAAAGCGCACGAGTGGCCTTTCTCCTCCCCATCGCTATGCGATAGGGAGGAGAGCTGAGGCGCGATCAGGACGTCCGAAACGCGTTGGTGATCGGATAACGCCGGTCACGGCCGAAATTTCGCGTGCCGAGCTTCACGCCCGGTGGCGCCTGACGCCTTTTATATTCGGCGACATAGAGCAGCCGTTCGATACGGATCACGATGTCGCGATCGAAACCGCGCTCGACCAGTGCGGAGACCGACAATTCCTCTTCCACCAGTCCGTGCAGGATCGGATCGAGCACGTCATAGGGCGGCAGCGAATCCGAATCCTTCTGGTCCGGGCGCAGTTCGGCCGATGGCGGCTTGGTGATGACGCTGTCGGGCATGACCGGGCCATCCGGACCCAGGCCGATGCGCGGACGATTCGCGTTGCGCCAGCGCGAGATCGCGAAGACCGTGGTCTTGTACGCGTCCTTCAGCGGATTGTAGCCGCCCGCCATATCGCCATAGATGGTCGCGTAACCGACCGACATCTCGCTCTTGTTGCCGGTGGTCAGCAGCATGTGGCCGAATTTGTTGCTGAGCGCCATCAGGGTGACGCCGCGGATGCGCGACTGGATATTCTCTTCGGTGACGTCGACGGTGCGGTCGGCGAAACTGTCCGACAACATGACGTCGAACGCCTCGACCGCGGG
>JASBTC010000282.1 GCA_030148625.1 Sphingobium sp.
CGAAGCGATCGCGCCGCTTGCGGCCGTGCGCCTGCTTGCCCCGCTGCCCCGGCCGGTCCGGCTGCGCGACTGCTGTCTGTTCCTCGAACATATGGAAGTGGCACTCGACAAGCTCGGCCGCCGTGCGCTGGCCGAAGCGCCCGATCTCGAGACCGCGCTCGCCGAGGCCAAGGCGCAGGGCCGCTATGCGCTGGTCCCCGCGTTCAAGGATCAGGTGATCTACTACAATGCCGATCATGTGAATGTGGTCGGCACCGGCGTCGATATCGTCTGGCCCGCTTATTCGGACTGGATGGATTTCGAGCTCGAATGGGCATGCGTGATCGGCCGGCCGGGACGCGACATCGCGCGGGCCGAAGCCAGCGATCATATCTTCGGCTACACTATCTTCAACGACTGGTCTGCGCGCGACGCGCAGCTATCCTTCATGGCTGCCAATCTCGGCCCCGGCGAAGGCAAGGATTTCGCCAACGGCATCGGCCCCTGCATCGCGACGCCCGACGAGTTCGCCGATCCCTATGCGCTGGAGATGACCGCGCACGTCAATGGCGAGCGATGGTCGCGCGGCAGCACCGCCAGCATGCATCATCGTTTCGAGGATGCGATCGTCCAGTTCAGTCGCTCCCGCACGCTGTCGCCCGGCGAGATCCTCGGCTCGGGCACCGTGCTCGGCGGTTGCGGCTTCGAACTCGACCGGAGCCTCGCCGAGGGTGATCTCGTCGAACTCCATATCGAGGGCATCGGCACCCTCGGCAACCGCGTCGTCAGGCGCTGAATTCACGAAAGGAAAGCGCCATGTTCGAAGTCCGCCGCATCGTCACCGGAATCGCGCCCGATGGCCGGTCCAACATCACCTTCGACGGCAAGGCCACCAATATCCTGCCGATCGGCGGATGGGACGGCGCCTATATCAGCGAATTATGGGTGACCGAGGAAATGCCCGTCGACAATAGCGGCGATACCGATCGCGGTGCGCGCCCGATCCGCCATGACCCGACGCCGGGCGGCACGATCTTCCGGACCGTCGAGATCCCGCCCGAACGCGGCGCGGCTATCGACGTCGATGCGGCCTTTTCCTCGATGGGCAGCCACAATCGGCCGTCACAGGCCGATACGGAACAACATGCCAGCATGCATTTCACCAATTCGGTCGACTATCTGATCGTGATCTCCGGCGAGATGACGATGCTGATGGAGGATGGCGAGACGGTACTGCGCCAGGGCGACTGCATCGTCCAGCGCGGGACCAAACATGCCTGGGTCAATCGCGGCACCGTGCCCTGCGTGATCGCCGCGGTGCTGGTCGACGCCACGCCCGTCTGATCCCGTCATGGAGCGCTTCGCCGATGCCGAGGACGTATGCCGCGTCGAAGCGGTGCCGGTGGGCGAACGTATCCCGTTCACGACCATCGATGCGATGCTGAAGGCCGGCGCCGCGCGCGATCCCGACGGCGCGGCGCTGATTTGGCTGCCCAATGGCCGCGCGAACGACGCAGCGGAGACGATCAGCTTCGCCGGGCTGCTCGACCGGGTGATGCGCATGGCCAATCTGCTTCACGCGCATGGCGTCCGCGACGGGGCGGCGGTCTCGATCATGTTGCCCAATCTGCCCGACACGCATGTCGCGCTATGGGGCGGGTCGCTGGCGGGGGTGGCCAATCCGATGAACCCGTTGCTCGCGCCCGAGCAGATCGCCGGGATCATGGCGGCGGCGGGCAGCCGCGTGCTGATCACCGGCGGGCCGAGCATGGCCTATGACGTCCATGCCAAGGCGCAGGCGGTGCGTGCGCTGCTGCCCGATCTCGACACCGTGATCACGCTCGGCGCCGATCATGATGCGGCGATCGCGGCGCAACCCAGCAACATGCTGGTGAGCGGCCGTGCGATCCGGGGCGAAGACCCGTCGGTCTACTTCCATACCGGCGGCACCACCGGCACGCCGAAACTGGCGCAGCAGACGCATTGGAACCAGGTCTTCATGGCGTGGACCACCAGTTTCGTGCTCGGCCTGACGCCCGAGGACCGCATCCTGACCGGCCTGCCGCTGTTCCACGCCAATGCCGCCGTCGCCACCGGGCTCGGCGGCATCTTCGCGGGCGCGGCTTCGATCCTCGCCGGCCAGCAGGGCTATCGCGACAAGGGCATGATCGCCGATTTCTGGGCCATCGCGGC
Source organism: Sphingobium sp. (assembly GCA_030148625.1). The sequence goes on from JASBTC010000282.1 coordinate 2,173, forward strand.
ACGCCACCGCGCCACTCTCTTCAGTTGCGTGCCGACGATCCTGGCGAGCCTGCTCGACGGCCTGCCCGACGGGCTCGACACCGGCGCGCTGCGTTTCGGCATGTGCGGCGCGGCGCCGATGCCCGTCAGCCTGTTCCGCGCCTTCGAGCAAAGAACGGAAATCCGCATCCTCGAACTTTACGGCATGACCGAAGGCGCCGCGCTCAGCACTGCCAATCCGCGCGACGGCGAGCGGCGGATCGGTTCGATCGGGCTCAGACTGCCCTATCAGGGATGCCGCACCGCAATCCTCGACGATGCGGGTGGCTTCGTCCGCGATTGCGCGCCGGGTGAAACCGGGGCGCTGCTGCTCAGCGGCCCCAATCTCTTCCCCGGCTATCGCCAGCCCGATTTCAACGCGACCGGCTGGCCGCTGCCCGGCTGGTTCGACAGCGGCGACCTCGCGCGTCAGGATGAACAAGGCTATGTCTGGCTGGCCGGACGCGCCAAGGATCTGATCATCCGGGGCGGCCATAATATCGACCCCGCCGCGATCGAGGAAGCGCTCCACCGCCACCCCGATGTCGAGCTCGCCGCCGCGGTCGGCATGCCCTGCGCCTATGCCGGCGAAGTGCCGATCGCCTATGTCGCGCTTAAACCCGGTGCCTCGGTGACGGCGGAAACATTGCGCGACTTCGCCCGCGATATGGTGCACGAACGCCCCGCCGCGCCGGTCGACGTGATCGTCGTCGAGGCCATCCCGGTGACCGCGGTCGGCAAGATCTTCAAACCCGCATTGCGCACCGATGCCGCAACACGCGCGCTGAGCACCGCCGCCGCCGATTTCGGCGCCGACATCGGCATCTCTGTCCGCACCGACGCCGCGCACGGCCTGATCGCGGAGATCCGCTGCCCGGCCGGCTTCGATCGCCGCGCCGAACTGGCGCAGCATCTCGGGCGCTTCGCGATCGCCCTGTCGATGATCGATGCCGCGCCCGATCAGGCGGCAAGCGGCGGCGAACGGCAATGACCGCGACGACCATGCTTGCGGCTTTGCTCCTTGCCGGAAGCGCGCCCGTGCCCGACAGATGCCCGGGGGCGGACGCCGCGCGCTGGATCACGCTCGGCACCGCCGGCGGCCCCATTCCCAGGCGCGAACGCGCGCAGCCCGCCAATGCGCTGGTGGTGAATGGCGCCGTCTATCTGTTCGATACCGGCGACGGCGTCGTCCGCCAGATGACCGCCGCCGGGATCACGCCGGGCACGATCCGCGCGGTTTTCCTCACCCATCATCATGTCGACCACAATGCCGGGCTCGGCCCGCTCCTCGCGACACGCTGGGTTCTGCAAAACCACAAGCCGCTGCCGATCTGGGGACCGCGCGGTACGCGGCAGATGGTGCGCAACCTGATCGCCGCCAATCGCGCCACCGAGCGGGCACCGATCACCGCGGGCGGAGAAGGCCCATCCATGGTCGCCGGCGTCGCTGTCAACGACATCGCGTCCGACGCGCCCGGCCCGGTCACTATATATCGCGACGCCAACATCACCGTCACCGCCGTCGCCAATACCCATTATCACTTCGCGCCGGGCAGCCGCGCCGCCCGCTTCGCGCGCTCCTATGCCTATCGGATCGAAGCCGCCGGGCGGACGATCGCCCTGACCGGCGACACCGGCCCTTCGGGCGCCGTCGAAGCGCTTGCCGATGGCGCAGATCTGCTCGTTTCGGAGGTGATCGATATCGCCGGCGTCCGCCGGGTCATGGAGGCATTGCCCAGCATCGAACCGGTTTTGCTCGACGGGCTGATGACGCATATGCGGCTCGATCATCTCACCACCACCGACGTCGCGCAGCTCGCGGCGCGCGCGCATGTCCGCTGCGTCGTGCTCACCCATCTGGCGCCGGGTCTGGATGGCGAGGATGCGGAGACGGTCTATGGCGCGCCGATCCGCTCCCTGTTGCCGATTCCGGTCCGCGTCGCAAAGGACCTGCAGGTCCACTGACCGGGAATGCCGACGACCTTGCGCGTTTGGCGCTTTGTTAAGCGCCGATGTGGCAGAATGCCGGCATGACGAGGATCATTGTCCCCGCATTGCTGCTGGCGCTCGCGATGATCGTGCTGATGCCGCGCGGGCCGACGCCTGCATCGCGGCCCGTCAATGTCCGGGTGGCGACCGCCGCGCCCGCGCCGATCGCGACGGCGCCCGATGCCGGCAACGGCTTTGCCGGCGCAACGCTTTCACGGTCAGCAGACGGCCATTTCTACGCCGACGCACAGGTGAACGGCGCGACCTTGCGTTTCCTGGTCGACAGCGGCGCAAGCGCGGTAGTGCTGACTCGCGCCGATGCCCAGCGTGCCGGGATCATGGCATCGACCGGTGAATTCACCGCAGAAGCGCAGGGCGCCAATGGAGTGGTGAAGCTCAAGCCGGTCATGATCGCACGCATCGCGATCGGGCCGGTGGCCGCCGAAGGCGTCACAGGCGCCGTTGCCGAGACCGGGCCGCCAATATCGTTGCTCGGGCAAAGCTTTCTTTCTCGCGTCTCGCACGTCGAGATCGAAAAGGATGCGATGCGGCTGCGCTGACGAGGAACGGCAGCTTCGCCTATTATCAGTGCCGCGTCACGCCGCTGGCGGGAGCGGAATTGCCCTCGATCATCCATTCCGGCCAGACATCGAGCGGCCAGCCGCCAGTCTCGAACTGGCGCTGCAGCATGCTCAGCCATTGGCGGACGAGTGTCCGATCCAGCAAGATGCTCGGCTGAAAATCGAGATCGGATTCGAAGAACAATCCGACATGCTCGGCGGAAAGCTTGAGCGTGATATTGGCGACCAGATGGATAGGCGCATCGGGGTCAGCCGCGACCGGCCGCGACGGCTTGATGCCGGAAACCGCCTGCGCCTGTTCCTGCGCGAGCATCGCGTCGCGAACGGTGGAAAGCGGAATGCCCTCCGTCTTTTCCATATGATTGGCGAGCGCCCGGACCAGCGAGCGTGCCAGCCTTTGCGTCAGCCACATCCGCACGCTGCGGGCATTGTCGAGCAGCGCCGCGAAATGGATACGATCCTCCGCCGGCACATAGGACAGGGTGATGCTCGTGATCTTCGCCATGACCGCCGCACGATAGGGATTATCCGGGGCGCCGCAACCGTGCCGCCACCCCGGAGTTTCATTTGCGATCCCGAAGATGCTGCGCATCCGGGATCGGTTCGCTCAAGCGCCGCGCAGGCTTTACCAAGTCTCGATGAGCCACGCTCATCGAGACTTGGTTTCAACGCTCGCCCATCGATTCCGACGTGGTCTTCAGGATCGGCTTGGTGAGATAGCGGAACACGGTGTTCTTGCCCGTCACGATCTCCGCGATCACCGTCATGCCCGGCTGGATCGCGATCACTTCGCCAGGATGCTTCGGACGCATCTTGGAGATGTCGACTTCCACGTTCACGCGATAATAGATGTTCTGCGATCCATCCTGCCGCTGTTCGGCCAGCGTATCAGGGCTGATATAGGTGACCTTGCCATGGCCGGCGCCATAGATGCCGCTGTCATAGGCATCGAACTTCACCGATGCGGTCTGGCCGAGCTTGACGAAGGCGATGTCGCGCGGCGCGACCTGTGCCTCGACGATCAGCTTTTCGCCGGTCGGCACGATCTGGAGAACCTCGTCACCCGGCCGCAGCACGCCGCCGACCGTGGTCAGGCGGACATTCTTGACGATACCGTCGGTCGGCGCGACCAGATCGGTCGCCTTCAGCGCATCTTCGCGCTGCGCCATCACCTGCTGCGCGGTGACGAGATCCTCTTCGGTCTTGGCGAATTCGGTCTGGAGATCCTGGATATATTTTGCGCGCTTGCCGGAGATCTGCCCTTCGACATCGACCATGCCGCGCTGCATGCGGATCACTTCCGACCGCGCGACGTCACCGCTCTTGACCAGCGGCAGGTTGAGATTGAGCTCTTCCTGCATCAGCGTCTTCATCGAGCGCAGTGCGGACAGGTCGGACTGGAGCGCTTCGCGGCGCTTGAGATAGAGCTGCCGCTGGTTGGCGACGAATTCGGTGTAAGGCACCACATCCGCCGGGAAGTTGAGCGGGCGATCGTAGAGCTCGGCCTGGATACGCGACATCTGGCTCTTGAGCGCCGCCACCTTGGCGCGGCTCTCGGTCACCGCGGCCTGGAGCTTGATCTTGTCGAGCACCACCAGCAACTCGCCGCGCTTGACGAGATCGCCCTCGCGAACGCGGATCTCACCAATCACGCCACCGTCGGCGCTCTGGATGATCTGGACGCGCCCGATCGGGATCACCTTGCCGGGCGCACGCGTGATCTGGTCGAGCTCTGCCCAGAGCGACCAGGTGATGAACGCGACGAGCGCGAACGCGATCGTGACGATGATCCAGCTCGACGTCTTCAGCGGTTTGATCATGGCTTCAGGCTTTCGATGATTGGATCAACGACCCGCCGTAGCGGTGATCGGGGAAACCGTCTTGGACGGCTGCTGTGCGGGCGGCTTGGGCTGGAGCCGCTGGACGACCTCTGCGGTCGGTCCGTCGAGCAGGACGCGGCCATTGCCCATCACGATCACGCGCTGAACGCGTGCAAGCAGTTGCAGCCGGTGGGTAACGATCAGCAGCGTCTGTTGCGGACCGAGCGATTTTTCCAGCGCCGCGAGCACCGCGACTTCCGAATTCTGGTCGAGATTGGCGGTGGGCTCGTCGAGCAGCCAGACGGTCGGGTTGGCGAGCAGCATGCGCGTCATGCCGACCAGACTGCGCTGACCGCCGGAGAGGCCGCGCCCCCCCTCCTGGATCTGGAGGTCGAGGCCAAGCGGATGCGCAGAGATCATGTTGATCAGGCCGGTCTTCTTCGCGGCGTCCATCACCGCGTCGTCGCCGACATTGCCCATGCCCATCATCAGATTCTCGCGCAACGATCCGTTCACCAGGCGGAAATCCTGCGGCAGATAGCCGATATGCTGACGCAGCACGTCGTCGGCGATCTGCGTCAGATCGAGCCCGCCGATCTTCGCGGTGCCGGCCTGGGCATGGAAGATGCCAGCCAGGATACGCAGCAAGGTCGTCTTGCCCGATCCGACGCCGCCAATGATGGCGACACGCTCACCAGGGCGGAATTCGAGCTTGGGAACGTCGAGCCCCTCGCGCGCGCCGGGATAGGCGAAGCGGATATTGTCGATCTGGATCGGACCGTTGAGACTGCCGGGGCGCAGCGACGATTCGCTGGAGGTGCGATCGAGCGGCAGCTTGAGGATGGCGTCCAGCGCCTTCAGCGAGGAACGCGCATAGCCCCATTGGACGATCAGATTGGGCAGCATCGCGATCAATGGGCCGTTGATGCGGCCGGCGATGATCGAACAGGCGAGCAGGCCACCCGAAGTCATGTTGCCC
>JASBTC010000287.1 GCA_030148625.1 Sphingobium sp.
GAATCCGATTTCGCCCCCAAGGGGCTCAACGAGGACATCGTCCGCTTCATCTCGGCGAAGAAGAACGAGCCCGCGTGGATGCTCGACTGGCGGCTGAAGGCGTTCCGCCAGTGGCTGAAGCTGGAGACCCCCGACTGGGCGAAGCTCGACGTCGCGCCGATCGACTATCAGGACGCCTATTATTACGCGGAGCCGCGCAAGAAGCCGTCGCTGAAATCGCTCGACGAACTCGATCCCGAGATCCTGGAGACCTATCGCAAGCTCGGCATTCCGATCGAGGAGCAGAAAGTGCTCGCCGGTGTCGAGGGTGCACGCAAGGTCGCGGTCGACGCGGTGTTCGACAGCGTCTCGGTCGCCACCACTTTCCGCAAGGAGCTGGAGGAAGCGGGCGTCATCTTCCGCTCGATCTCGGAGGCGATCCGCGAATTCCCCGATCTGGTGAAGAAGTGGCTGGGCAAGGTCGTGCCGCAGCACGACAATTATTTCGCCGCGCTCAATTGCGCGGTCTTTTCCGACGGCACCTTCGTCTACATCCCGGAGGGCGTCCGCTGCCCGATGGAGCTCAGCACCTATTTCCGGATCAATGCCGAGAATACCGGCCAGTTCGAGCGGACGCTGATCGTCGCAGACAAGGGCAGCTATGTCTCCTATCTCGAAGGCTGCACCGCGCCGATGCGCGACGAGAACCAGCTTCACGCCGCCGTGGTCGAACTGGTCGCGCTCGACGATGCCGAGATCAAATATTCGACCGTCCAGAACTGGTATCCCGGCGATGCCGAGGGCAAGGGCGGCATCTATAATTTCGTGACCAAGCGCGCGCTTTGCCAGGGGCGCAACAGCAAGGTGAGCTGGACCCAGGTCGAGACCGGCTCCGCCGTCACCTGGAAATATCCGTCCTGCGTGCTCGCGGGTGAGAACAGCGTCGGCGAATTCTATTCGGTCGCAGTCACCAACAACCACCAGCAGGCCGATACCGGCACCAAGATGATCCATCTCGGCAGGAACAGCCGCTCGACCATCGTGTCGAAGGGGATCAGCGCCGGCCATTCGAACAACACCTATCGCGGTCTCGTCCGTGTCGGTCCGACCGCCGAGAATGTCCGCAACTTCACCCAGTGCGACAGCCTGCTGCTCGGCGACAAATGCGGCGCGCATACCGTGCCCTATATCGAGGTGCGCAATCCCAGCGCGCAGATCGAGCATGAGGCGACGACCAGCAAGATCAGCGACGACCAGCTTTTCTACGCGATGCAGCGCGGCCTCGATCAGGAAGCCGCGGTGGCGCTGATCGTCAACGGCTTCGCCAAGGAAGTGCTGCAACAGCTCCCCATGGAGTTCGCGGTCGAGGCGCAGAAGCTGCTCGGGATCAGCCTCGAAGGGAGCGTCGGGTGATCTGGATCGTCGCGGCGGTGATGCTGCAGGCCGCTCCCGTGGCGGCCGAGGAGGAGATCGTCGTGATGGGACGCCGCCTTCAGGCCCTGTCGGTGATCCTCAGCCGCGATGCGAAGGGCAAGTTCGCATGCGGGTTGAGCGCATCGAGCGGCAGCCCCGCGGTCGATGCGCAATTGTGCAGGACGGCCGCGAAATGCGCGAAGCAGGGCAAGGTTGCCGCCGATGCGATGCGGGCCTGCATCGACGCGCGCAAGCCCGCGATATTGGAAGAATTCGCCGCACGCGTGCGGTCGGGAAAAGGTTGAAATGCTTAAGATTGAGAACCTCCATGCCGAAGTCGACGGCAAGCCGATCCTCAAGGGGCTGACGCTCGCGCTCAATCCCGGCGAGATCCATGCGATCATGGGCCCCAACGGCGCCGGCAAGTCGACCCTGTCCTATGTGCTCGGCGGCCGGCCCGGCTATGAAGTCACCGACGGCAGCGTCACCTTCGACGGCGCGGATCTGCTCGAGATGGCGCCGCACGAGCGCGCTGCGGCAGGCTTGTTCCTCGGCTTCCAATATCCCGTCGAGATCCCCGGCGTCTCCAACGTCCAGTTCCTGCGCGAAGCCCTCAACAGCCAACGGCGCAATCGCGGCGAACCGCCATTGTCGGGCGGCGAGTTCCTCAAGGTCGCGCGCGCCCAGGCCGATGCGATGGGCATGAACATGGATATGCTCAAGCGGCCGGTGAATGTCGGCTTTTCGGGCGGCGAGAAGAAACGCAACGAGATGGTGCAGATGGGGATCATCGATCCGAAGCTCGCCATTCTCGACGAGACCGACAGCGGCCTCGACATCGACGCGCTCCGCGTCGTCGGCGAAGGCATCAACCGTATCATGCGCACCCCCGACAAGGCGGTGCTGCTGATCACCCATTATCAGCGCCTGCTCGATTATGTGCAGCCCGATTTCGTCCATGTGCTGAGCGCCGGCCGCATCGTCCGCTCGGGCGGCAAGGAACTCGCGCACGAACTCGAGCGCGAAGGTTATGGAGCGCTGGCGGCGTGAATCTTGCGCTTCCCTCGGTACGCCAGGAGGCGTGGCGCTGGTCCGATCTGTCGGGGCTGGAGGCGATCGTCGATGCGCCGCGCGGCGCCGTCGAGGCTGCGGACGCATCCGCCTTTCTTCTCGACCTGGGCGGTCCCCGCCTGATCTTCGTCGACGGCATGTTCGATGCCGATGCCAGCGATCCACAGGGCGTGACGATCGGCCCGGTCGAAGCCGCGACCGATCATCCGCTGGGTCGCGCCGCCACGGGGATGGGCTGGACGCTTTCGCTGGGCGTCGATCATGCGACCTCCGGCCCTGTCGAGATCGTCCATATCGCCACCGGCGGTGCCAATCATCTGCCCGGCCGGATCGCGCTGGCCGAGGATGCGCAGGCGAGCATCGTCGAGACTTTTGTCGGCACCGGCTGGTCCAATCGCCTGACGCACATCGATCTTGCGCCGAGCGCGCGGCTGATGCGCTCGATTCGCCTGCTGCAGACGGACGGCTTCGTCTCGTTGCGCGACGAGGCCGATATCGGACAGGCGGCCAGCCTCGTCACCATCGTCCTTGGCGCGGGCGCAGCCGGCAGCCGCGTCGATGCCGCACTCACCCTGTCCGGCGAAGGCGCTTTCGCCGAAATGGGCGGCACCCTGCTGTGCCGCGGCGATCAGCGCCAGGAAGCAGCGATCGTCCTTCGCCATGCCGCGGAGAACGGCTCCAGCCGGCAGACCTGGCGCGCCGTCGCCGCCGACCGGTCGACCGCAAGCCTGGCCGCGCGCGTCGAGGTTGCCCGCGATGCGCAGAAGACCGACGGCGAACAGTCGCTGCGCGGCTTGCTGCTCAAGCGGACCGCGACGATCAATCTGAAGCCCGAGCTCGAGATCTTCGCCGACGACGTCAAATGCGCGCATGGCGCGACCGTCGGTGAGCTCGATCGCAATGCGCTTTTCTACCTGCAGAGCCGCGGCATTCCCCCGCAACAGGCAGAGGCTTTGCTCACCCGCGCTTTCGTGGCGGATGCGCTCGGACGGATCGGCGAGGAGAAGGTCCGCGAGGCGTTCGTCGCTGATGCAGACCGCTGGCTCAGTCAGACTCCGTTCGTCCCGAGCGAAGTCGAGGGACCTGGGGCATCGAGCCGACGTGTCTCGACTTCGCTCGACACGAACGGGGATTGAGCCATGAATGTGTTAGCCGATACCCGCCCGCTCGATCATCTTGCCGATTTCCCCGCGATTCCTGCGGGCTGGGCCTATCTCGACACCGCCGCCACCGCGCAAAAGCCGGCGCCGGTGATCGCGGCGATCGATCGCGCCTATGGCGAGACCTATGCCACGGTCCATCGCGGCGTCTATCAGCGCTCGGCCGACATGACGATCGCATACGAGGCGGCGCGCGAGCGTGTGGCGCGCTTCATCGGCGCCGGATCCGCATCGGAGATCGTCTTCACGCGCGGCGCGACCGAAAGCATCAATCTCGTCGCGCAAAGCTGGGGGCAGACGCATCTCAGGCGTGGCGACCGCATCCTGCTGTCGATGCTGGAGCATCATTCCAATATCGTGCCATGGCAATTGCTGCGCGACCGGATCGGTATCGAGATCGACGTCGCGCCGCTCACGCCGGACGGGCGGATCGACCTGGATGCCGCACAGGCGATGCTGACCCCGGCGCACAAGCTGGTCGCGCTTGCCCATGTCTCGAACGTGCTCGGCTCCGTGCTCGACGTCCGCCGTGCCGCCGAACTGGCGCATGCGGTCGGCGCGAAACTGCTGCTCGACGGCTGCCAGGCCGTGCCGCGCCTGCCGGTCGACGTCGGCGCGATCGGCGCCGATTTCTATGCCTTCTCCGCGCACAAGCTCTACGGGCCCACCGGCTTCGGCGTGCTCTGGGCGCGTCCGGACATCCTCGATGCGATGCCCCCCTGGCATGGCGGCGGCGCGATGATCGACAAGGTGACGTTCGAGAAGACCACCTATGCCCCCCCGCCCGCGCGTTTCGAAGCGGGCACGCCGCATATCGTCGGCGCGCTCGGCCTGCATGCCGCGATCGACTATGTCGAGGGCATCGGGCTGGAGGCGATCCATGCGCACGAGACCGCGCTCGTTCGTGCGACCCGCGATGCCTTGTCCGCGATCAACAGCGTCAGGCTGTTCGGGCCCGAGGATTCGGCAGGAATCGTCAGCTTCGGTATCGAGGGGGTTCATCCCCACGATATCGGCACCATATTGGATGAAGGGCATGTGGCGATCCGCGCCGGCCATCATTGCGCGCAGCCGCTGATGGCGCATCTGGGCGTCGACGCCACCGCGCGCGCAAGCTTCGGCGTTTACAATAGCGAGGCCGATGTCGCCGCGCTGGTGAAAGGTATCGAAAGAGTGACGAGGATCTTCGGGTGAGCGAGGAACGCAGGATCGAGATCGAGCAAGTCGAAGCGGCCGAAAAGCCGCCAAAGGCGCGCGTCGAGGATGCGGAAGCGCCACGCGATATCTTCGAGCGCAAACGCGACTATCTGGAAGGCTTTCTGGCGCAGGCGCCCGTCGCGGATCCCGCGGGGCAGCCGGGCGGCGATCTCTATGAAGCGGTGATCGGATCGCTCAAGGAGATCTACGATCCCGAGATTCCGGTGAACATTTACGATCTCGGCCTGATCTACGGTGTCGATATTACCGAGGAAGGCCATGCCGTGGTGACGATGACGCTCACCACGCCGCATTGTCCCGTTGCCGAATCGATGCCCGGTGAAGTCGAATTGCGCGTCGGGTCGGTGCCCGGTGTCGGATCGGCCGAAGTCAATCTGGTCTGGGATCCGCCATGGGATCCGCAGAAGATGTCGGACGAGGCCAAGCTCGAATTGGGAATGCTGTAGCAGTCGATCAAAGTGGTACTTTGATCGAAGGGAATGAAACCGTTTGTCCCGAGCGAAATCGAGGGACGTTGGGCGCTCCGCTCGGACGGACAGGATTGGAATGAGATGACCACGACCACTCGCATTCGCCCCGCCGCGCTGACGCTCACCCCGGGCGCCGAAAAGCGCATCGCCGATCTGATGGCGAATGCGCCCGAGGGCGCGATCGGCGTCAAGCTCTCGACGCCGCGCCGCGGCTGTTCGGGGCTGGCCTATTCGGTCGACTATGTCAGCGAAGCCAACAGCTTCGACGAGCGGATCGAGACGCCCGGCGGATTGTTCTTCGTCGACGGCGGATCGATCCTCTATCTGATCGGATCGAAGATGGACTGGGTGGAGGATGATTTCACCGCCGGCTTCGTCTTCGAAAATCCCAATGCCAAGGGTGCGTGCGGCTGCGGGGAAAGCTTCACCGTCTGACGCTCGGTCCATGGGGACCGCCATTGCCGCAGGCCGGCCCCTCGTCTACACGCCCGGCCTGTCATGGTCCCCGCGCTCGCCCATATCCGCAACTGGATCTTCGATCTGGATAATACGCTTTATCCGTCGTCGGCCGACCTGTTCGCGCTGATCGATGCGCGGATGGGTGAATATATCGGCGGACTGCTCGGCGTCGACCGGGTCGCGGCGCGCAAGGTGCAGAAGGGGTATTTCCACGCCCATGGCACCACCCTGGCCGGGCTGATGGCCGACCATCAGGTCGACCCGCACGAATTCCTCCGCTTCGTCCATGACGTGCCGATGGACCGGCTGGTTCCGGACGCCCGCGTGATCGACGGCATCGCCCGGCTGCCCGGACGCCGCATCGTCTTCACCAACGGCGATGCCAGCTATGCCGCGCGCGTGCTCGACAAGCTCGGCCTCCATGACCTGTTCGAGACCATCTACGACATCCATCGGCTCGACTATCGACCGAAGCCATATGCGGAGGGCTATGCACGGATGTGCGCGGCACTCGGCATCGCGGCGCCCGAATCGCTGTTCGTCGAGGATATGGCGCGCAATCTGGTGCCGGCAAAGGCGCTGGGGATGACGACCGTCTGGGTGAATAACGGATCGGAACAGGCCGGTGCCGACGCGCAGAACGATCTGATCGATTATGAAGTCGCCGATCTCGGCGATTGGCTGGACCATGTCCTTGAAGAGGGGGAATGAATGAGTTCTGACGTGCAGGCGGTGATCGAGGCTGCGTGGGACGCGCGCGACACCTTGGGTTTCGGCACCACGGGCGAGATCCGCGACGCGGTCGAGCATGCGCTGGTCGCGCTCGACGCGGGCGAGGCGCGTGTCGCCGAGAAGGTCGATGGCGACTGGGTGGTCAACCAGTGGCTCAAAAAGGCCGTGCTGCTCTCCTTCCGGCTCAACGACAATGTCGTGATCGAGGGGCCGGGCGGCGCCAACTGGTTCGACAAGGTACCGTCGAAATTCGCCGACTGGGGCGAGAACCGCTTCCGCGCCGCCGGTTTCCGCGCGGTGCCGGGCAGCGTCGTCCGTCGCGGCGCGTTTATCGACAAGGGCGTCGTGCTGATGCCGAGCTTCGTCAATATCGGCGCCTATGTCGGTGAAGGCACGATGGTCGACACCTGGGCGACCGTCGGAAGCTGCGCGCAAGTCGGCCGCAACGTTCATCTTTCGGGCGGCGTCGGTCTGGGCGGCGTGCTCGAACCGCTTCAGGCCAATCCGGTGATCATCGAGGATGATTGCTTCATCGGCGCGCGTTCCGAAGTCGTGGAAGGCGTGATCGTCGGCCAGGGCTCGGTGCTGTCGATGGGCGTGTTCATCACCTCGACCACCAAGATCGTCGATCGCAACACCGGCGAGATCTTCGTCGGACAGGTTCCGCCCTATTCGGTGGTCGTGCCCGGCACCCTCCCGGGCCGGCCGCTGGCCGACGGTTCGCCGGGGCCGAGCCTGGCCTGCGCGGTGATCGTCAAGCGCGTCGATGCGCAGACCCGCGCCAAGACCGGCATCAACGAACTGTTGCGGGATTGACGGCGAGGCCCGGAAGAGGGGATCGTGCGCAACCATGACGCAGGGTCCTCTCATTCTCGACGATTTCATTCCCTATCGGCTCTCGATCGTCTCCAATGTGGTGAGCGAGATCATCGCCAGCGCCTATGAGGCGTTGTTCGGACTGCGGATCCCCGAATGGCGCCTGATCGCGGTGATCGCCGAGGAAGGGGAAGTGACGCAGCAGCATATCTGCGTACGGTCGCGCATGGACAAGGTGACGGTCAGCCGCGCCGCGATCGCGCTGGTCGATCGCGGGCTGATCGCGCGCAGCGCGCATCGTGTCGACCGTCGTTCGCACCTGCTGGCACTGACCGATCAGGGGCGGGCCCTCTATGCCGATGTCGCGCCCAAGGCGCTCGAGCTGGAGTCCCGGATCTTCCGCGATTTCAGCGAAGCCGAGCTGGCGGATTTCATGGCGACGCTTCGCCGTGTCGAGGCCGCAGCGCTGGACGTCGTCACGCCGGGCGCTGGCGCATGACCGTCGATTGCGATTATGATGATGCCGCAACGATGCAGCGGATGATGCCATTTTGACGCGGACGACGATCAAGGACGTTTCCGACGCTGCCGGCGTTTCGATCAAGACGGTGTCCCGCGTCCTCAACAAAGAGAAATATGTCAGCGAGGATACGCGGCTGCGCGTCGAGGCGGCGGTCGCACGGCTGAACTATCATCCCAGCCTCGCGGCGCGCACGCTGGCCGGGCGGCGGTCGTTCCAGATCGGGCTGATCCACGACAATCCCAATCCCTATTATATCTACAACATGCAGGCCGGGGTCGGCGCGCGCTGCCGCGAGGCGGGTTTCCGCATGATCGTCCAGCCCTGCGACATCCATTCGCCCGCGCTGATCGACGATATCGGCAGCCTGATCGACCAGGCGCAGCTCGACGGCATCATCCTGACGCCGCCCGTCGCCGATGCCGCGCCCGCGCTGGAGGAGCTCGAACGCCGGCGCATCCCGTTCGTGCGTGTCCAGCCGGGGACGGACCTGACCGCGACCTCCTCATCCTTCATCGACAATGTCCAGGCGGCGGACGACATGACCGCCTATCTGATCGGCCTTGGCCATCGCCGCATTGGGCTGGTGATGGGCCATGCCAATTATGTCGCGAGCGGCCAGCGGCTGACCGGCTATCGCCAGGCGCTCCAGCGCGCGGGCATCGGTTTCGATCCCGTGCTGGTCCAGGCCGGGCAATTCGATCTCCAATCGGGCTCGGCAGCAGCGGAAGCGTTGCTGGCGCTCGACCGGCCGCCGACCGCGATCTTCGCGAGCAGCGACGAGATGGCGGCGGGCGTGCTCGCCACCGCGCATCGCCTGGGCATCGCGGTGCCCGCTGCGCTTTCGGTCGCGGGCTTCGACGATACCGATCTTGCGCAAGTGGTCTGGCCGCCGCTCACCACCATCCGCCAACCGATCCGCGCGCTCGGCTATGCGGCTGCCGATCTGCTGCTGGCGTTCGACGAGCGTATCGAGCGGCGGCGGCTCGACCATGAATTGATCATCCGATCGTCAACCGCCCCGCCGGGCGGGGGATAGCTGCACCCATGTCCCGTTCGGGCTGAGCCTGAACGGAAGTGGTTTTCTAGCGGATCAGCGCAAACGCGCCGAGCGCGCTGAGCATCAGCGCGACCAGCGTCGCGGCCAGGATCACCAGCAACGGACGGGCGCCGGCGCGCAGCAGGCTGTCCATCGGCGAGCGGATCCCCGTCGCGGTCACCGCGCAGGCGAGCAATGCGGAGGCGCCGGTCTGCGCGACATTGCCGACCGACGCGGGCACGGTGATCAGCGAATTGACCGCGGCCAGCGCGAAGAAGCCGACGACGAACCAGGGCAATGCCGAAATCCCCACGCCGCCGCCCTTGTCGCGTGGGAAGAACATCGCGACCACGGCCAGCACGGGCGCGAGCATCGCGACGCGGGTGAGCTTGACGATCGCCGCAGTCTCGCCGGCATGCTCCGAAAAGGAATAGCCGGCGCCGAGCGCCTGCGCGACGTCGTGGATCGACGCGCCGATCATGAAGCCTGCCGCCGTGTCGCCCAGCCCGGCCTGGTGCGCGATGATCGGATAGAGGAACATCGCGAAGGAACTCATCGCGGAGACGCCGACCAGCACCAAAGCGAGCTGCGCCTGGCTGATCCGCCGTTCGCCGAGCAGGGTCGCCAGCGCCATCGCGGCGGAGGCACCGCAGATCGCGACCGCACCGCCCGCAAGCGTGCCGAACGCGGCGCTGAAACCGAAGGCGCGTGCGGCGAGGATGCCCGCGCCCAGCGTCAGCCCGACGATCACGAGGATCGCGGCGAGCGCGGCCGGGCCCAGTTCGCCCATCTGGCCGAAGGTGACGCGCAGCCCGACCAGCACGATGCCCGCGCGCAGCAAGGTCCGTGATGCGAAGGCGAGGCCGGGCGCGAGTCGCTTGTCGGCATTGAGGAAATTGAGCGCCAGCCCGATGAGCAACGCCATCAATGTCAGCGGCGCGCCATAATGATCGGAAAGATAGGCGGCGGCGAGCGTGGCGAAGGCGGTGACGATCAGCCCGGGGATATGGTCGCGCAGCCCCGGCGCGATCGCGGGCTCGTAAAGCTCACCGTATAGATCGGCCACTGCCGGCAACGGTCGCTGCATCGCACTGTCCTTCACTGCCCGTTCCCCCGGCGGCCCTTTGCGGGACGCTGTGATTTAGCATTGTCACTTTGTCTATGACAGCGCTATCCTATACCGACAAGTCGAGAAGGGATGAGGGGCATGACCAAGGCGGAGATGGCCGATCGCAGGCGGTGGCTGGTCGTCGGCCTGGTGTTCGTCGCGATCGTGCTCAACTATGTCGACCGTCAGATCCTCGCGCTGCTGAAACCCACGCTCCAGGCCGAATTCGACTGGAGCGACCGCGACTACAGCCATATGGCATCGGCCTTCCAATTCTCCGCCGCACTCGCCTTTCTCGGCACCGGCTGGTTCATCGACAAGGTCGGGCTGCGCTGGGGCTTCGCATTGGGTGTCGGCGTCTGGAGCCTGGCGGGCATGGCGCATGCCTTCGCCACGACGGTGACAGGGTTCGTCACGTCGCGCGCCGTGCTCGGCGCCGCCGAATCGATCGGCACGCCCGCTGCGGTCAAGACCGCCGCCACCTATTTCAACGCGCGCGAACGCTCGATCGCACTGGGCATCGGCGGGATCGCACCCAATGTCGGCGCGATCCTGACGCCGTTGCTCATTCCCGTGATGGCTTTGATGTGGGG
>JASBTC010000297.1 GCA_030148625.1 Sphingobium sp.
GGCATCCATCGACAGCCCGACGCGCAGCGGATGCTCGGCGAGTTCCCTGGAATCCAGCGTCACGCGCACCGGCAGGCGCTGAACCACCTTGATCCAGTTGCCCGTGGCGTTCTGCGCCGGGATCAACGCAAAGGACGAGCCGGTCCCACCGGAGAAGCCGACGACCTTGCCGTGATAGACGACATCTCCGCCATAGAGGTCGGAAGTCAGCGTCACCGGCTGGCCGACCTTGACGCGCGCCAGCTGGCCTTCCTTGAAATTCGCGTCGACGAACATCTGCGCCAGCGGCACGATCGTCATCACATTGGCGCCGGGCGCGACACGCTGCCCCACCTGCACCGCGCGGCGCGTGACCACACCATCGACCGGCGCGCGGATCACCGTGCGCTCGAGATCGAGTTTCGCCCGATCGACCCTGGCCTGCGCCGCGAGCACATCGGGATTGCCCGTGACGGTCGTCCCGCTGATCAGCGCATCGTTCGCGGCGAGATCGCCGGCCGCCGCACCGCGTGTCGAACTCGCCTGCGCGACGCCAGCCCTGGCTAGGTCGAGATTGGCACGTGCCGAAGCAAAGGCGTTGGTGGCCGTGGTCAGCTCGTCGCCCGACACCGCACCGCTGGGGGCGAGCGCGCGGCGCCGTTCGAAATCGACACGCGCCTTTTCATAATCGGCCTGCGCGGCGACGAGCTGAGCCTGGGCGCGCGCGACATCGGCGGCGCGCGCCTGGACCTGCGCGGCAAGCGCCGCGCTGGTTGCGGAAGTCTTGCCGAACTGGCGTTCGGCGCGGGAAAGTTCTGCCTCGGCCTCGGCGAGCGCGATCCGCGCGTCGCGATCGTCGAGCCTGACCAGCACGTCGCCGCGCCTGACCGCCTGCGTGTCGCTCACGGCGACCACCGCGACCTGGCCTGCGACCATCGGCGTGATCTGTGCGCTGTCCGCGCCGACATAGGCGTTGTCGGTGGTGACGCGGTGGCTGGCGACGAGCACATACCAGGCGATGCTCACCGCACCGACGAGCAGCACCGCACCGGCAATGCCGGTCAACAGCGTCTTGCGCAGGCTGGTGCGGCCGGCATCGGCCCGTTCGATCTGGTGGAGCTGTGCGGGATCGGCCTCAGCCATGGGGAATGTCCTTGACGCTCGGGGCCGCCGCGACGGCCCCCTGGGGAATGGAAAAGCCTCCGCCGAGCGCGCGGACCAGCGCGACGTCGAGCGTGAACGCCCGCGCCTCGAGATCGGCGACGATCGTGCGGTTCTGCAGCAGCCTCTCCTCGGCACTCAGAACGTCGAGATAGGTCGACAGCCCACCCTGGTAACGCTGGCGGGCCACGCCGAATGCCGCTTCCGAATCCGCCAGTGCCTGACGGCTTTCGGAAAGACGCACGGCCAGCATCTTGCGGCTGGTCACGGCGTCGGCGACTTGATGGAAGGCATCGGCAACAGCACGGTCATAGGTCGCGACCGCCTCGTCATAGCTGGCGCGGGCGCCCTTATATTGTCCCGCGATCGCCCCGCCGCGAAAGACCGGCAGGCTGATCGCGGGGCCGGCCTGACCAAACGTCGATCCGCTCTTGAACAAGGCATCGATCCCGAGCGACTGGAATCCAGCCAGCGCCGTAAGGCTGACCGAGGGGTAGAAATCGGCGTGCGCGACCTTGATCCGCTGTGCTGCGGATTCGACGCGTGCGCGCGCCGCGGCGATATCCGGGCGGCGGCCGATCAGGTCGGTGGTGACACCATCGGGCAGCCCCCTCGCCTGCACCGCCGCCGCCGGCCGTGCAATCGTCAGGCCGCGATCCGGCCCCTTGCCGAGCAACGCGGCGAGGCGATTGCGGGTGAGCCCAATCACCTCGTCGGTCGCGGCGAGTTCCGCGCGCGCCGCGGGCACCGCAGCATCGGCCTGTTTGAGCTCGGCAAGCGTGTCGAGTCCGATGGCGACGCGATCCGATACCAGCTTGCGTGTCTGCAAGCGCAGATCGAGCGCGGTCGCCTGCACATCGCGCTCGGCGAAGAGACGCGCGAGATCGGCATAGGCACCGGCGATGCCGGTCGAGAGCACGAGCCGCGCCTCTTCCAGCTCGATACGCGCGGCTTCGGCGTCCGAGGTCGCGGCGCGCAGCGCCGCCCGGTTCTTTCCCCACAGGTCGAGATCGAAGCTCAGCGTCGCGGCGACACGCCCGGTATCCTGCCATCCATGCGGCACGAAAGCGGGCGGGATGCCGTTGTTATAGCTCTGCTTGCTGCCGTTGACGCTGCCATCGGCGGTCAGGCTGGGCAGCGTCGCGGCGCCGGCCTGCTGGGCAAGCGCCCGTGCCCTGTCCAGTCTCGCCGCGGCGGCGGCAAGATCGGGTGCGTCGGCCAGCCCTTCCTCGATCAGGCCGGATAGCTGGGCGTCTCCATAGCCGCTCCACCATTGCTCGACGGGCCAGAACGACACGCCGCCGCCGGCGAGCGACCGCTCGGCAGCGAAGCTGGCGGGCTGACGTATCTCGGGACGGGCGCCGAGATCGGGCACCGCCGCGCAGGACGCAAGAAGGGTCGAGCCGAAAAGCGTTGTCAGCAACGCCCGGCGCATCATGTAGCGCATCATCAATATACCGTACTGGTTGGTACGGTATCAGATGGTCCCTCGCGAAAAGCTTGTCAACATGAAATCGTACCCTATAGTACGGTTATGATAAAAGCCGAGGAGAGAGCCCCGCCGGGCAAGCGCGAGGCGCGCAAACAGGAGCGACGCGAAGCCATTATCGCGATCGCCGCGCAGTCGTTTCTCGAACTCGGCTATGCCGGCACCTCGATGTCGGCGATCGCCGCCGAACTGGGTGGATCCAAGGGCACGCTGTGGAGCTATTTTCCGTCGAAGGAGGCATTGTTCGATGCCGTCATCGAGGATCGGGTCGCCGCTTATCGCGAGGAACTCGGATCGCTGCTCGCGACGCAGGACGATCTGCGCGATACGGTGATGGAATTCTGCCGCGGTTTCGTTCGCAAGGTGAACATGCCCGATGCGATCGCGCTTCATCGGCTGGTTTCCGCCGAAGCCGGGCGCTTCCCCGAAGTCGGCAGGATTTTCTATGAGCGCGCGCCGCGGATCACCCAGATGATGCTCGCCCACTTCCTCGCCGAACATATGGCCAACGGCCATCTGCGTCAGGACAGCCCCGAACTCGCTGCACGCGCACTGTCCAGCCTCTGCCTGGCCTCGCAGCATGAGACATTGTGGGGCCGCCCCCCTGCAGACGCGCAGAAGATGGAAGCCGATGCGAGATTCGCCGCCGAGGCCTTCCTCAGGGCCTTTGCGCCATAGGCCGGTCTTTCGCGATTTTTCCTACAAATTCCGTCAATTACACGCGTCCGCGCGGGCGAGAAGAAAGGCGCTTTCCCGTTCGTTGCGAGTGAGCCTGGCCGCGGCCTCGAATTCCAGGCGCGCCTCGGCCAGCCGGCCGGACCGAAACAGAAAATCGCCTCTCGCTGCAGACAATGGCGCATAATTGCGCAGCGCGGCATCGTCGGCAATCTCCTCCAGCAGCCGCAGGCCCATTTCGGGCCCAAAGGCCATGCTATGCGCGACCGCACGATTGAGATCGACCACCGGCGAAGGCATCACCGCGCGCAACCGGTCGTAGAGCGCCGCGATGCGGGGCCAGTCGGTGTCGGCGGGGCTGTGCGCACGGGCATGGCAGGCCGCGAGCGCCGCCTGCAACGCATAGGGTCCGTTGCCACCGAGCGCTTCGGCGCGCGCCAGCGCGTCGAGACCGCGGCGGATCAGCAACTGATCCCAGCGTGCGCGATTCTGCTCGGTCAGGGGAATGAGGGCGCCGTCCGCTCCGGTCCGTGCCGACAGGCGGGACGCCTGGATTTCCATCAACGCCAGCAGGCCGAATATTTCCGCGGCCTCCGGGGTATCTCCGGGCATCAGCCCCGCCAGGATGCGCCCCAGCCGCTGCGCCTCCAGGCACAGGCTTGGCCGGACGAGATCCTCCCCCGCCGTGGCGGCATAGCCTTCGTTGAAGATGAGGTAGATCACCTCCAGCACCGATGAAAGCCGCGCCGCGCGCTCGACACCCCGCGGAACCTCGAAGCCGATGCCGGCCTTGGCGATCGTCTTTTTCGCACGAACGACGCGCTGGGCGATCGTCGCCTCGCTCGACAGGAAGGCACGGGCAATCTCGTCGGTCGTGAGGCCACCCACGATACGCAGCGTCAGCGCCGCACGGGCATCGGGCGAAAGCACGGGATGGCAGGCGGTGAAGATCAGACCCAGCAGTTCGTCGCCCAGATCGTCGTCCATGGCCGCTACGATCTCGGCCTCGGCGCTATCCTCATACGCATCGTCCAGTTCGCGCGCGATCTCCTCATGCTTGCGCGCGCGCATCGTATCGCGGCGGATCGCGTCGATGGCGCGGCGTTTGGCGGCGGTCATCAGCCAGGCGCCGGGATTGGCCGGAACGCCGATCCTCGGCCATTCGGACAAGGCGATGACCAGCGCATCCTGCGCCAGTTCCTCCGCCCGATCGACATCGCGCACGACACGGGCCAGACCCGCGATGAGCCTGGCCCGTTCGATCCGGAAAACCGCTTCGATCGCCTGTTGCGTCTCACCCGCAGCCATGCCGCCTTGTCGGCCAAAGCCGTGGGGGAGGCAAGCGGGTCAAGAGCAGCCCGAAAGTTCGGGCAAGCCCTATGCGCCGCTATGGGGCAGCAGGTCCTCCAATTCGTAGATCGGCCGGATCTCGATCTCGCTGGGCCCCGGCATGGGATTGGGGCAGCGTTTCACCCAGGCAACAGCCTCGTCCATGTCCTTGACTTCCCAGAGCCAGAAGCCGGCGACCAGTTCGCGGGTTTCGGCGAAAGGCCCGTCGATGACGGAACGGCCGGGGCCATCGAACGCGACACGCCTGGCCTCGGACGAAGGCTTGAGGCCATCGCCGGCAAGCATGATGCCGGCCTTTGTCAGTTCATCGTTGAATTTGCCCATCGCCTCCATCATCGCCATCGTCTCGGGCGTTGGGTTGAAGCCCTGTTCGCTGTCTTCGGTCGCTTTCACGAGCACCATCACACGCATTGTCTGTCTCCTGGTTGAATCCGGCCTGATCGGCCCGACATCGGAACGACGAACGGGGTTTCCGGAAATCGACATCGCCGCGCAATTGATTTTCAACGTCACCAGATGCCGGGGATCAGCCTCGCGCGGACCCTGCGCGCGTAATCGGCATAGCCGGGAAGCTCGGCGCGCAGCAGGCGGTCCTCCCACGCGGTCCGCAACACCAGAAATGCGGAGGCGATGGCGGCAGGCACCAGCGCCCAGAGCGAAGCGAGCGCGAGCGCCATGCCGAAGAACAACAGCAAAGCGGCGACATAGCCGGGATGGCGGACAAACCTGTAGGGGCCGGTGTCGATGACATGCTGGTGGCGTTCCGACTGGATCCTGACGCCCGGTTCGAAAAAGGGATTCACCGCCTGTGCCCATGCCGTGATCGCCATGCCGGCAAGCGTCGCGACATAGCCCGCCACCACGATCCAGCCGGGCACCGCCGACCAATGGAAACGTCCGGCATCGAGCGCCGCGACCGGCAGGATCGCGACCATCGACGGCAGGATCACCGCGAGCAGCGACTTGTCCCAGCTTTTGGTGCCCGGCTGGAACCGGCTGCGCGCGCGATAGATCACCGGATTCACCCGTGCGAGGACGAGGGCGGACGCACCGAAACCGAGAAACAGGACCGCGACGAACAACCATCCGGCACGCCAGTCCAGGCCGCCGGCGGGAAGGAACAGCAAGAGCAGCAGGGACAGCGGCAACCCGATCGCATAGGCAATCGCGACACTGCGCGACATCGGCCTGGGATCCTGCGGGGCTTCCACGGCTGGCACTCCTCGTCCCTGCCCCACTCGCATCGCCGATAGCACCGGGACGAGCGAGTTCACGGCTACGCGCTCATATCACCAACCAACCGATCCCCGAAATGTTGCGGCAACCGTCACGCACGCGCAAGTTCGGCAAGCGTCGCCGTGAGTGCCGCTGCCTTCACGGACCGAAGCCGCATACCGCAAGCGGCGATCATGGTCGTCGCCGAACACGACCAGCACGCCCTCATTCGGATCGCCCGAACGATCGACGTCGAGCCCGAAGCAGGCGGTATTGAGGCCGCGTTCGCGATCGGCAGGAAGGACAATGCCCCCTGCCTCTGTCGCAATTGGGCTGACAGGCTCCGGCCGCGTCGATCCCGACACCAAATCCGGCTTGGATTACATTTTGAAATGACATAATACAAAATCGTCTTTTCCAGCGATCGGCCGCCATGCAATCCCCCACCCCCCGACGGTTCGACACGATCAGCGGACAGATCGTCCATCTGCCTTGGATCCACCGCATCCTTGTCGAGAATATCGTCCGCACCGATCCGGCGGCGGCCGACGCGATCCTGCCCGGCTGGATCGGCAATGGCCACAGCGACGCCGAGATCGCCTTCTACCCCCGCCGCATCATGATGCACGACACGACCTGCGGCCCCGCACTGGTCGATATCGCGGCGTCGCGCAGCGCGCTGGCGGAACGCGGCGGCGATCCGGCGCGGCTGAGTCCGGTGCTGCCGGTCAATGTCTCGACCGACCATTCGATCGCGATGGATCATTTCG
>JASBTC010000302.1 GCA_030148625.1 Sphingobium sp.
GCTCGCTCATCAGCGGGATCAGTTCGCGCGCGACGAAGGGAAAGGTGACGAAAATCGTCGCGAGCAGGATGCCCGGCACCGCGAAGATGATCTCGATGTCGTGCGCGCGCAGCCAGGGGCCGAGCCAGCCCTGCGCGCCGAAAAGCAGCACATAGATAAGGCCCGCGACGACCGGCGACACCGAAAAAGGCAGGTCGATGAACGAGATGAGAAGACTCTTGCCGGGAAAATCGAACTTGGCGATCGCCCAGGCGGCGGCGATCCCGAAGACGATGTTGAGCGGGACGCTGATCGCGGCGACGAGCAGCGTCAGCCGGATCGCCGCCAGCGCATCGGGCTCGACGATCGCAGCGCCGTAAGCAGCGATGCCCTTGGACAGCGCCTCGACGAACACGGCGACGAGCGGCAACATCAGGAAGAGCGCCAGGAATGCGATCGCGAGAGCGATCAACGCGTAGCGTCCCCCCGACCCGGATTTGCGATCGTCGATCATCCGTTCACTCTCCTGCGGCTCCAGGCCTGGATCAGGTTGATCAGCAGGAGCATGATGAAGGAGGCAACGAGCATCACTGTCGCGATCGCGGTCGCCGCCGCATAATTATATTGTTCGAGCTGGGTGATGATGAGCAGCGGCGCGATCTCGGATTTGAAGGGCATGTTGCCCGCGATGAAGATCACCGACCCATATTCCCCGACGCCGCGCGCGAAGGCGAGCGCGAAGCCCGTCAACAGCGCGGGGAGGATCGCGGGCAGGATGACACGCGCGAACACCTGCCAAGGACGGGCGCCGAGCGAGAGCGCGGCTTCCTCGACCTCGGCGCTCAGATCCTCGAGCACGGGCTCGACCGAGCGGACGATGAAGGGTAGCCCGATGAAGATCAGCGCGACGGTAATGCCGATCGGATTATAGGCCACCTGGATCCCCAGCGGCTCGAGATACTGCCCGATCCAGCCATTGCCCGCATAGATGGCGGTGAGCGCAATACCCGCCACCGCGGTCGGCAGCGCGAACGGCAGGTCAACCAGCGCGTTGACGATGCGGCGCCCGGGAAAGCGGTAGCGCACGAGCACCCAAGCGGTGAGAAGGCCGAACACGGCGTTCACCAGCGCCGCCGCCAGCGCGGTTCCGAAACTGACCTTGTAGGCGGCCATCGCGCGTTCGGAAAAGCCCACCGCGACAAAGTCGGACCAGCCCATGCCCGCCGAACGGATGAACACGGTGCTGAGCGGGATGAGGACGACCAGCGACAGCCAGGCGATGGTCAAACCCATCGTCAGGCCAAAGCCGGGAATGATTGATTTCGACTTCGGCTTCCCGGCTTGGGCCGGAACGGTCGTCATCTGCAGTGGACTGCTCAATGCGATCTCCATGTCGGCCTATCGCTTGGTTTTCGCGAAAATCTTGTCGAAGACGCCGCCATCGTTGAAGAAGCGCTTTTGCGCCGCCTGCCAGCCGCCAAAGCTGTCATCGATGGTGACGAGATTCACCTTCGGGAAAAAAGCGGCATATTTGGCGGTCGCTTCGGGGCTGATCGGCCGGTAATAATTCTTGCCGATGATGTCCTGCGCTTCGGGCGTGTAGAGATATTTGAGATAGGCCTCGGCGACTTCGCTCGTCCCGTGGCGCTTCGCATTGCCGTCGAGGACGGCAACCGGCGGTTCGGCGAGGATCGAGATCGACGGAACGACGATGTCGAACTTGCCCTTCCCCAATTCCTTCTGCGCGAGGAAAGCTTCATTCTCCCATGCCAGCAGAACGTCGCCAATACCGCGTTCGACGAATGTCGTCGTCGACCCGCGCGCGCCGCTGTCGAGCACGGGGACGTTGGCGAACAGCTTGCTCACATAATCTTCGGCGGCGGCGTCCGAGCCGTATTTCTTGAGCGCATAGGCCCATGCGGCAAGGAAATTCCAGCGCGCGCCGCCGCTCGTCTTCGGGTTGGGAGTGATGACCTGGATGCCCGGCTTGACCAGATCGTCCCAGTCCTTGATGCCCTTGGGATTGCCGCTGCGAACGAGGAAGACGATCGTCGAGGTATAGGGCGAACTGTTGTTCGCGAGGCGCTTCTGCCATCCTTCCGAAAGCGCGTCGGTGCGCGCCGCTATCTCGTCGATGTCATAGGCGAGCGCGAGCGTCACGACGTCGGCATCGAGCCCGTCGATGACCGCGCGCGCCTGCTTGCCCGCTCCGCCGTGGCTCATCGTAATCTTGACGTCCTGCCCCGTTTCCTTCTTCCACTGCGCCGCGAACTTGGGATTGATCTCGGCGTAGAGTTCGCGCGTCGGGTCATAGGATACGTTGAGCAGTTCGACCGTCGCGCCCGTCTTGGCGCCGTCTTCCGATCCGCCCGAGCAACCGGCGAGCAGCGCCGCGGTCAGCGAAAAGGCGGCAGCGACGCCGAGCAGGCGCGATTTTCGAATCGAAGTCATGTGCAGTCTCCCACGCCCGTGCAGCCGCGTCCTGTCGCGGCGCACATCCAATACCCCATTATCTCTATCTATTGAGTAGGGATATGCAAGCGTATTTTGAGAAACTAGCCCGCGCGGCGGGTTTCAAGCTCGCCTGGGAGGGTGAAGGGGCTCTGATCGAGCGCGTCGGCGATCGTGCGCGAATCGAGGATTTGCCGACTTGCATCATAGGCGCGACCGAACTCGCGCCGTATTTCGCACTGCGATTCGTTCACGCAGTCCTCGCAGGCGCGGTAGGATTGGCGCGAAAGACATGGCAGCGGCGCCAGCGGTCCCTCGAAGAGCCGCAGAACCTCGCCGAAACTGATCGTGTCGGCGGGCCGCAACATCACATATCCGCCGGTCTTGCCGCGGCGACTATCGAGAATCCCCGCCTTTTTGAGGTCGAGAAGTATTTGCTCGAGAAACTTGTGCGGGATATTGTGCCGCTTGGCGATCTCCGCGCTGGTCAGGGCTTCGCCGCTCGGCGCAGCGGCAACCGCCAGCAGGGCGCGAAACGCATATTTGGCCTTGTTCGAGATCATGCAATCGCCCTTAGCATTTTCCCTAGCGCTTTAGTAGGCTTTTCGCCGGCACGTTAAAATCCGCGCACCGCAAAAAGCGTTGCGAGAGCGGCTACGGCAACGACAAGACATATCCCCAGCAGGGGCGCCCCGAGCCGCGGAAAATCGATGAAGCGATAGCCAGCCGCCCCCATCACGACCGCATTGTTGTGATGGCCGAACGGGGTCAGGAAATCGAGCGAGGCGCCAACGGCCACCGCCATCAGCAACGGCTCTACCGGGACGCCGGTCCGCGACGCGATGCCCGCGGCGATCGGGCTCAGCACGACGGCGGTCGAAACATTGTCGATGAACGGCGTCATCGAAACCGCCATGACGAGCACCAATGCCGCGACCGCGATCGGCTCGGTGGTCGGCAGATACTGAACGATCAGATTGGCGATGACGCGCGCCGCCCCCGATTGTTCGACCGCCAGTCCGAGCGGAATCATGCAGCCAAGCAAGATGACGATCGGCCAGTTCATGTCCTGGAGCGCGGTGCGCAAATCGACCGAGCGGACCATCGCCATCGCCAGCACGACGCTGCCGAACGCCAGTTCGGGGGGAGCCAGGCCGAACGCGCTGATCAATATGCCGATCGCGAAGATCGCGAGGCTTGGGCCCGCCGGGCGCCGCGACCGCGGCGGACGCCGCCGGCTGAGGGCGAGCAAGCCGCAATCGGCCACGACTTCGCGCAGGCCCTCGCGATCACCCGACAGGATGACCACATCGCCCATCCCGATCTTCAGGTCGGCGAAGCGCCCTTCGATCCGGCGGCGGCGACTCGCGAGGCCGGCGACGACGACGGCGCGCTCGGCAAACGCACCGACATCGCCGACCCGCGACCCCAGCAGCAGGCTGTCGGGCATGACGACGGCCTCGATCGTCTCGATGTCACCGGGCTCGATCGCCTCGGCGTCGAGGCTCGCAAGTCCGCCGTCATCGACAAGCTGCCCAAGCGTTCCAAAATCGCCTTCGAGCAACAGAATGTCGCCCGCCGCGACAACGATATCGCTGCGCCGCGCAAAGACATGCGCGCCGTGGCGATAGACGCCATGAATGACGAATGTGCCCTTCTGCTCGGCCGCGCCGAGATGCAGACCGACGAAGGGCGATCCGAGCGGCACTTCGACTTCGGACAGAAAGTCGGTAGGCCCGGCGTCGAATTGCGACGACGCGGCAAAGCGCGTCCTCCGGAAAACGCGCGGCGCGGCAAGGATGATCCAGATCAGACCCGCGACCGCGACCGGCGCGCCGATCCAGGCAAGCTCGAAATAGCCGAAGCCGACGCCGGTCTCCGAAATCTTCCATTCGTTGACGACCAGATTGGCGGGCGTCCCCGTGAGCGAGCAGAGACCGCCAAGGAGCGTGGCAAAGGACAAGGGCATCAGGACGCGCGCCGGCGGGATTTCGAGCCGCGCGCACACCGACAGAGCGACCGGAAAGACGAGCGCGAGCGCACCGATATTGTTCATGAAGACCGAGGTCAGCGCGGCGGTAGCGCACAGCGTCGCCAGAACCACCGTTTCGTTCTGGCTGCGGTTGATGATCCGCCGGGCAAAATTGTCGATCGCGCGCGTCTGCGACAAGGCGGCGACAATCAGGAGCATTTCGACGACCGTGATGACGGCGGGGCTCGAGAAGCCCGCGAACAGGCCGTCGACCGGAACGACGCCGAGCAGGAAGGCCGCACCGAGGCCCGTCATTGCCACCATTTCGACGCGAAAGCGCTCGGACGCATAGACGAGCAGCATGACCACGAGAATTCCGACGATGGCAAATTGGTCGAAGGTCATGGGCGGTTCCGGTCAGCGTCGCGAAGGTTCGACCCATGCCTAGACGCGGCAAAGCGCCGCGTCATTTCCTATCCGACGATCGGGTCCCTCGAAAGCGGCTGCGGCATCGCCGCGTCAGAGTCCTTCGCCTGCAATCCAATGCGCGTTGACGAGACGCCGCGCGAGGGCGCTCACCTGAATACGGATGTCGGGCACCGCGACGACTTCCCACAGATCGCCCCGCGTCATCGGGCCGATCGCGAGGATATGGTCGGATGCGCGGCCTTCGTTGTCGACGACATGCCCGTCGCGGTCGATGTCGAGTCCGAGCCGCAGTGCGTCGGGCCGGATCTTTCCCTTGCGGAGCAACTGGCGAACGAGCGGATCGGTGGCGCGCAACAGGTCGCCCTGCGGCCCGGTACAATTGATGATGCGGGCGACGTCGAGGCGCTCGACGCGCGCTTCGCCGCGCGGTCGCCAGTGGACGGCGACCGTATCGGGCTCGCTGACGACCTCGCTGATCTTCCCGGCGCGGAAAACGAGTTGCCCCGACCGGACCAGGCCATCGATGCGCGCCGCGACCTCGGGCGCCAGCCGGTGGCGATGAATGTCCCAGAAGGGCCGGAGGTGGCGAAGGAAACGCGCCCGCTTGTCGGCATCCGCCGACGCCCACATCATTTGGGTAATCGGCCGGATCGAATCGACGGCTAAACGCCAGTCGGCGTTCTGCGCGGCCTGGCGCACCCACTGCACGAGTGTCGACAGCTCGGGAGCGGGTTTGGCGAGCACCGGCGGCGCGGGCGGCAGTCCGTCCACATGACGATGGGGCCGTAAGCCGCGCCGCGACATCGCGACGATCTTGCCTTCAAAGCCGCTCGAAGCGAGCCGCAGAATGACGTCGATGGCGGTGAGTCCGGTGCCGATGATGAGCACGGTTTGCCCTTGCCGCAGTCCTTCGGCGAGCGGACTCGACCAGGGTTCGCCGACATAGCGCCAGGGTGTCAGCCCGGCGCCGGATGTCGCAGGATGATCGTGCGGCGGGAGGTTCCCGATCGCGAGCACCGCGCGATCGGCCTCGATCAGTCCGCCGTGGGCGAGGCCGAGCGTCACCTGCCCGCCGCGCTCCTCGATATCGAGCACCTCGTCGTCGACGAGCTTCAGTCGCCGACCGTGCCGATCCATCGCCGAAGCCAGCGTCTCGCGCAGATAAAGACCATAGATGGCGCGGGTGACGAACGCACCATCGCAAC
Organism: Sphingobium sp.; assembly: GCA_030148625.1. Next base: position 6,037 of record JASBTC010000302.1, read on the forward strand.
CCTGACCCCGCGCTGCGAGCCAGTTGCAGAAGTGATCGGGGCGGTCGGCAAAGGCGCTCATATTGCCGGCGCGAACATTGAGAAGATGCGACCTGTCCGAACTGCTGTAGGCAACCCCCGCCCCCATGCGGTTCCGGTCGCGTTCGATCAGCAGTACCTCGACATCGGCCTGTTCGAGAAGGTTGATCGCCAGCATCGTTCCGGAGAAGCCCGCCCCGACGATTGCGACGCGGGCGGCTGTGCGGAAGCGCGGGCGCGGCGAATGCAGCTCGGCTTGGTACATGCTCACCGCGCCACCACGTCTCCGGACACCGTGACCCGCTCGAGCACCCGGGGCGCCGGCCAATAATCGCCGACCGCATAATGTTGGGTCGAGCGATTGTCCCAGATCCCGATCGCGTTCGGCGTCCAGCGGAAGCGGACATGATATTCGGGAACCTTGATCCGGTCGAACAGCAGGCGCAGCAGGGCGTCGCTCTCCTCCTCGGGCAGGCCGATGATGCGGCTGGTGAAGGTGTAATTGACGTAAAGGATTTGCTCGCCGGTCTCGGGATGGGTCCGCACGACCGGGTGGCGGACCGGCGGAAACTTCTCGGCCAGCTCGGCGCGTTTTTCCTCCGACACCCGACCGCCGAAGCTGCGGACGATGTCATGCTCGGCGTCCAGCCCAGCGATCCGGTCCTTTACCGGCAGCGGCAGTCCGGCGTAGGCTGCCGCGGCATCGGCCCAGATCGTATCGCCGCCGAGCGGCGGGAGGATACGCGCGCGCAGGATCGACGTGATCGACGGTTTTTCGCGGAAGGTCACGTCGGTGTGCCACTTGTTATAGGCCTGAAAGGGCGCGAGCGTTTCGGCGGTCAGCTGGCCCCCTTCGACCCCTTCGATACGAAGGATCTCGGGATATCCCGCGATGTGCGGTATCACGGGATGGCCTTCAAGTTCGCCGAACAGCCGACCCAGCCGCACATGACTGTCATGGCTGATGTCCTGGTCGCGAAAGAAGAGCACCTTGTACGAAAGCCACGCATCGCGCAGCCAGTCGGCGGCGGCAGCGCCGAGCGGGCGGTCGAGATCGAGTCCCGCGATCTCGGCTCCGATGGTCGGCGTCGATGGCGTGACGCCAATGCCCAGCGAGGCGGCACGATCAATCAGGTCGGGGACAAGCGGATTTGTGGCCATAACGCATTCTCCTCAAGATGCTTCTGGCCGGTCGACTCGTGGCGTCCCGACCGAACCATTTTAAGGCAATCACTTTAGTTGACAATGGGCATCGCGCGGCGTGGCCCGCATATCGCTCGTCTCGCCGCGCATCGCGCGAGGGGTTAAGGTCGGTAGGGAATAGCATCGGGCATGACGACACCGACGCGCTCGGCGTAACGCTCCCATGCCGCAGCCAGGTCGGCCTTTCGATCGGGATCGACGAGCGACAGGTCGCGCGTCTCTCCCGGATCGCGCGCGATATCGAACAGCCGCCACACACCATCGCCGATATCGGTGATCTTCCAATCACCCTGGCGATAAGCGCGCGTTCCAAAGAGTTCGGCGCCGATCCCGTCGTCGGCCCCATAAACGCGCACGGCGCGGTCATCGAGCCAAGCGGCCCACGACCGACCGGTGATCGCGCTCACCCGGCGCCCGCCCACCCGCAGCAGCGAGCGATCGACGCCGGCAAGATCGAGTAGCGTCGGGGCGATGTCGGCGACCGACAGAAATTGCGTTTCCGCGCCGGCGCGGCGGGGAATTCCGGCACCGCTGATGAAGGCGACGGCCCGCGTCCCCCCCTCGCTATGATAGCCTTTGGTGAGCCAGGACGGCGCCGTCGCCGCCTGCGCCCAGCCGGCGCCATAGGTGAGGTAGGAGGTCGCGGCGCCGCGATTGGCGAAGCCGTTGTCGGCCCGTTCGAGCGGCTTGGCGAGCATCTGCTTGCCGGTCGTGTCGATGTCGAGCGCTTCGGCGCCATTGTCGGCGAGAAAGACGATCACCGTGTTGTCGAGTTTGCCCGACGCCCGCAGCGCTTCGATCACACGGCCGACATTCTGGTCGAGCCGATCGACCATCGCCGCATAAATTTCCATGTTGCGCGCCGCGAGCCGCTGCTGTTCGGCGGTGAGCGAATCCCAGCTGCCATCGCGGTTGCGCGGAATGTGCGCGGCGACATCGGGCGCAAGTATGCCGCGCTCGCGCTGGCGCTCGAGGCGCCGGGCGCGCAACACGTCGAACCCCTCGTCATAGCGGCCGCGATAGCGCGCAATATCCTCGGCCGGGGCCTGCAACGGCCAGTGCGGCGCGGTGAAGGCGAGATAGGCGAAAAAGGGTTTGTCGAGGCTTTCCCGGCCTGTTTCCTCGCCCAGGAATTCGATCAACCGCGCGGCGAAATAATCGCTCGAATAGAAATCGGTCGGCAATTTCGATACCCGCTTGCCGTTGAGGCGATAGGTCGACGCATCGGGATCGGCGGGATCGGCGTCGGTCCCGAAATGATTGTGGCCGCCCTGCGCGAGCGAGAAGCTACGGTCGAAACCGCGCGCATGCGGGTCCTGCGCGTCGGTCAGCCCGAGATGCCATTTCCCCGAGAAAAGCGTGCGGTATCCGCCTGCCGCCAGACGCTCGGCCAGCGTGGCGACGTCGCGTCGCAGATAGCCCTCGTAACCGGGCTTGCCCTTCTGGTTGGGGCGGATCAACTCGGCCATCGTGCCCAGCCCGGCGAGATGATTATCGGTCCCCGACAGCAGCATCGCGCGGGTAGGAGAGCAGGTCGGCGCGGTATGGAGGCCCGCGAGGCGGATACCGTCGAGCGCGAGGCGATCGAGATTCGGTGTGCGGATTTCACCCCCGAACGCGCCAATATCCGAATAGCCTAGATCGTCGGCGACGATCACGAGCAGATTGGGCCGCTGCTCCGCTCCGTGCGCGGGGACGGTTACCGCCGATGCGCCGAGAAAAAGAGCGACGAAAAACAGAGGCAGGCGGCGGGTCATGACAAATTCCTTCGGGTCAGCAGAAAGCCGGCGCGCCCGGGCGAATGGAACCCGGGCGCGCCGTAGATGGGACCGGCGCCGTCACAGGAAGGGAGAAGGGAGCCACAAGCGCCGGCCCGTCACTTCAGGCCGGTTCGTATTGAACCGCCTTTTCCTTGCGCACGGTGCGGCTTTTGCGGCCGTCGATCCCGACCGGCACTTCGCCCGCAATCGTCGCGCGGCGGAGCGTCCGACGCTGGAGCCCGAAATCGGCCGTCGCGCGGTGCTGCGTCGCCTGATTGTCCCAGATGGCGACATCGCCTTCGCGCCAGCGCCAGCGCACGACATTTTCGGGCTTGGTGATATGGTCCTGCAGCGTCTGGAACAGCCGCGCGCTGTCAGCCTGGTTCAGCCCGACGAACTGCTTGACGAAATGGCCGAGGAGCAGACTGCGCTGCCCGCTCACCGGGTGGACGCGCACCACCGGATGCTCGGTTTCATAGACAGTCGAGGCAAAGACATTGCGGTGCTCCGCAATGCGTTTGGCCGCGCTCTCGCCATCGGGCGCGCTTTGCAGGATCGCAGCATAATCGTAGAGGTTTGTGTGCGTCGCCCAAAGGTTGTTGACGAATTGGCGGAGCACCTCGGGCAATCCCTCATAGGCGGTTTCGCCATTCGCCCATTGCGTGTCGCCGCCTGCCTCGGGGATGGTGATCGCGCGCAGGATCGATGCCTTGGGATAGGCGTCGACGAAGGTGACGTCGGTGTGCCAGCTCGACGCGGCATAACCTTCCTTGCTGTCGAGTTCGAGCAGGTAGTGCGATCCGTCGGCGACCGGCACCGTCGGATGCGCGATCGGGTCGCCGAGCAGGGCCGCGAAATCTTCATGCTCCTGGTCGGTCAGATGCTGCTGGTCGCGGAAGAACAGCACCTTGTGGCGGGTAAGCGCGGCCTGGATCGCCTGCACCGTAGCGGCTGGAAGGTCTCCCGACAGCTGAACGCCGCCGACGATGGCGCCGATGGTTCCCGTCACGGGTGCGATGTCGAGCGGGATATTCTTGTCGCGGGCGTTGGCATAGCTGGTGTGAAGGTCGGTCATGTCAGTCTCCTTTGGGTTGTGGATTGGTGGCGGGGGTCATTCGGCGAAGGCATAGTCGGGCGGTCCCGGATCAAGCTGTCGGCGAATTTCGGCATGCGCCGCCTCGTCGAGCGGAAAGCGCGCGATGAGGGCGGCGGAAAAAGCGTGGGCGATTGCTGGACCGAGCGCGAAGACGAGCAGCAAGCCGGTCAGCGCTTCGGTGCTGTTGGTGGCCTTTGGATCGAAGCCGAGCCAGCTGACCAGCGGCAGCGCGATGCCGATGGCGACGGCGGTTGCGGTCTTCCCGGCAAGGCTGAACACCGAATAATAAAGCCCGGTGCGATCCTCGCCGCTGTCGAGGCGATGCTTGTCGGCAATGTCGGCGACGATCGCGCGCAGCATCAGATTGCCCGACCCTTGGGCCAGACCCTGCGCCAAGGTCAGCGCGAGCAGGAGACCAAAGGTGTCGGGGGTGACGAACAGCAGCGAGAGGTTGATCGCGACCTGCACCAGTTCACCCGCCACCGCGGTACGATGCTTGCCATAGCGGCGCCCGATTTTGAGCCAGATCGGTCCGGCGAAAATGCCAAAGACAAACTGGAACAGGAACAACCCACCGGCCCACTCGGGGCGGCCCATGTAAAAGGTGACGAAGAACACGATCAGCGCGGCGCGGATATTCTGCGCGAGCGTCACCGCAAAGTCGGAGGCGAGAACGCGCAGTAGCAACGGTTCGCCGGTGATCGCGCGGATCGTTTCCTTCAGGCTGGGTTTGCCGACCGGGACCGGCGGCAACGGCAGTTCGCGGAGCGCGGTCAGCGTCAGGATCAGCGCCGGGACGATCGACAGCAGCACCAGCCCGCCCATCAGCGACAGTTGCAGATGCCCGTCGCCGGGGCGCAGCTGATCGGCGATCGTCGGGAGGATCAGCGTTACCAGCAACGCCGCAGCGGTGACGACGGTCTGGTAGGTCGCGATGCGCGTGCGCTGATGATAGTCGCCCGACACCTCGCCCGCCCAGGCCTGAAACGGGATCTGCACCGCGGTCCAGCCGAGATAAAAAAAGAACAGCACGATCCCGAGCGACAGCGGCGTCACCCCGAACGGCGGAAAGAACAGGAAGACCGACGACAGGCCAAAGATGGCTCCGCCCGCCGCGATCCACGGCTTGCGGCGGCCATATGGCGAGCGCGTGCGGTCGCTGAGCGAGCCCATCACCGGATCGGCGACCGCATCCCAGAGCCGCCCGAGCAGAAAGATGACCCCGATAACGGTCAGCGACAGACCGTAATCGCGCGCATAGATCGCCGGGAGATAGACCCCGAGCGGCAGTCCGGCGGCGGCGAGCGGCACCGCGACCGCCGAGAAGCGGACGAGCTGTGCCGAAGTGGGGGGCGGCGCGCTGCTCATCACAGCTTCGTCCGCAGCGTCGCGCCGATCGTGCGCGGTTCGCCGATCAACGCGGTGACGATGCCGGTGTTGGCGGCGCTCAACGTCTGGAAATAGTCCTTGTCGAACAGGTTGCGCGCCCAGATCGACAGGTCGAACAAACCGTCGTCGGTGCGAATGCCGATGCGCGCATTGGCGATGCCATAAGCGGGGACATCGGCGTATCGGCTGTCGCTCGACGAGGTGTTGAAGGTCGAGCGATGCGAATAGTCGGCATGTCCGTAGAGCGCGAGGTCGCGCCCGCCGAGATTGCCAAGCGGCGCCGACGCATCACCCCCCAATGTGTAGGTGAATTTCGGCACGCCGGGCAGCTGGTAGCCGGTGAGATCCTGACTCGCGCCGAGGTGCAGTCGTTCGGGCGCCTGCGGCGCGTTGGGATAATCGCTGTAGGTCGTATCGGCATAGGCCGCCGAGGCATAGAAGCTGATCCGCTCGGTCGGCGCGGCGGTCAGGTCCGCCTCGACCCCGCGCGAGCGCACGCCGGGGATGTTCGCAATATATTGGCGGACGTTGACGGTGTTCGGCACCTGCTCGGTGATCGCGGTCTGATAGTCGCGGATTTCGGTCCAGAAACCCGACAGGTTCAGCGTGACCGACTTGTCGAGCCACTGCGATTTGATCCCCACTTCATAGCTGTCGACCGTTTCGGGTTCGACGTCGGGGTCGATGCCCGCGGGCAGGTTGGTCAGATTGAGCCCGCCCGATTTGTTGCCGCGCGAATAGGTCGCATAGGCGAGCGCATCGTCGGAGAATTTCCACGACAGTGTGACCAGACCCGACAGGCTGTTGTCGGAAAACCCCGTCGCGTAGCTGGTGACCGGATTGAACTGGTTGCGGATCGCCAGCGCCGCAGTCGCCACCGCGGGGGCGAGCGTCGACAGATCCACGCCCGCGACGTGATATTGGTTGAACGAGCCGTCCTTCTTTTCATGGGTGTAGCGAAGGCCGCCGGTCAGCGTCAGAGCGTCGCTAACTTTCCAGTCGGCCTGCCCGAACAACGCATAGCTGCGCGTGCGCGGATCGGAGGTCGAATTCGCCTCGAAACCATTGAGCGCCGCGTTGCCGACGGCGGTCGGCACGGTGGGAATATTCCACAGCGCCGCCGCAGGGCCATAAGCGGTCGCGCCTTTGCCGTTGATGATCTGCCAGAAATAATAGGCACCAACGACATAATCGACCGCGCCGCCGGTATCGGACGCAAGGCGGATTTCCTGGCTGAACTGCCGCTGGCGGTTCGCCTGTTGCGCCTTGGTGATGATCGGCAGGGAGGTGGAATCGGCATCGTTTGCCGGGTTCCAGTCCCACCAGCGATAGGCGGTGATCGAGGTTAGTTTTGCCGCGCCCAGATCCCAGTCGACCTGCCCCGACACGCCATAGCCGTCCATGTTCGACTGATAATGCCCGTCCGCCTCACCGCGCCGTGCGAAGGGGGCGATCGTCGGAAACGCGTAGCCGGGGAAGCGCGCTGCCCGCTGGGCAAAATTGTTCGGGATCACCGCGCCATTGTCATAGGTACCGAAATAGCCGGCGAAGATGTTGAGGACGTGGTTCTGTTTCTGGCGCGAGAAATCGCCAATGATGCGAAGCTCGAGGTCAGCGGCCGGGGTGAACAGCAACTGCCCGCGCACGCTCCAATTCGAATAGTCCTGCGCGCGCTCGTTCTGCGTCACATTGTACAGGAAGCCGCGCCGCTCGGTCACCGAACCGCTGAGCCGGATCGCGAGCAGATCGTCGATCAGCCCGCCTGATGCAGAGGCGCGGAGCTGATAATAGCCATAGTCGCCGACGCTCGCTTCGCCCGAAAATTCGGGGTCGAAGCTTGGCTTCTTCGACGTGATGTTGATCGCGCCCGAGGTGGTGTTCTTGCCGAACAAAGTCCCCTGCGGCCCGCGCAGCACTTCGATCTGCTGCAAGTCGACCAGGTCGAACTGCGACTGGCCGGGACGCCCATAATAGACATTGTCGACATAGAAGCCGACGCCATTCTCGAGCCCGTCGTTGGTCAGCGCGACATTGCTGCCAAGGCCGCGGATATTGATGTTGGTGTTGCGCGGGTTGAAGCTGAACACCTGCAGGCTGGGCACGATCTGCTGGATCTGGGTCAGCGAATAATTGCCCGTAGCCTCCAGCGTTTCTGAGCCGATGACCGACAGCGCGATCGGTACATCCTGCGCGCTTTCGTCGCGGCGGCGGGCCGAGACGATGATCGCGCCGCCGTCATATTCGCCCGCGGCTTCTGCAGCGGCATCCGCCGCATCGGCGGTGGTCACCGCATCGACAGCGGTCTCGAATTCCGCCGCCCCTGCGGGCGTGGCTGGCAGCAACAGCGCTGCACCGAGTAGAAGCTTCAAACGATGATCGGGAGAGAAACGGTTCATGTGATATGGTCCCCGGGCGGCGTTCCTGCCCCCTTTTTGATGTGATGGATGGCGCGGTGCGCCGCGCTGGATCGAGGCGTCGCTAGCTGCTCCCCCCACAGCGCTCGGGCGGCGCTGCGCAGGGACGCAGGATAGCGAGCCAGATCCGACAGGTCGGATTGGGTCAGCAAAGGCATGGATCACCTGTCGCCGCCGCACGCATGCGCCGGACGTTAAGCCGCAGCGCCTCGTGCGAGGAAGCGCGGTCAGGATGAAGGAATGAGTTGCCGATCGGCGCGGATGCGGTGGGTCCGCCGGTCCGCGCGCGATGTCATCGGCAACGAATCAGATTCTGGTGCTACACATACGCATCGCAAGTCCCCTTGAGTGGAGGGGGAACGCAACGCCTGGCGATGTCGCCCGAGCATCACGCGCTTTAGCCGTTGGTAACGCGGAGCAAGCTGCTTTCCCGATCAAAAGCCGCGGGTCGAAGATATACCGTCATTCGTTTCGACCATCGCCGAATGACAATGTCAACTTAAACGATTGATTTTGGATTCGTCAATGGCCGAGGCGAAGATTTGCGACGAAGAAAATCTTTCACACGGCCAGCCGAGGTTGTTGGACGCGCTTCAGGTCGGTCACCCCAACCGATGGAGATGATCACGATACCGGGTGGGAAAGACGCAGTTTCAATTCGAAAGGACGATCTAGCGAACGTGCGCTGGAACGACACATAGCGCTCTGCCTCTCCGTGGCACCGAACGGCTGCTTCCGGGTAAGCCTACCGCGGTCGGCTATGACTTAGATCAGGCGCAAAGCAGCCGATTAATTAGACGCTGACCGGCTGGACTTTGATCGTGCATACCACGGCTTTCTTCTTCCGCTCCGCCTGCTTTTCGCAATCCGCGACCTTCTTTTCGTTTCCGTTGTAAAGCCTGGAGGCGCGTGTGACCGCCTCCCACCGGCGGGGGTCGCCTATCTGCATTAACCGAACACCGGCGCCCCACATGTCACGCTCCAACCGGGTGGCGGCACGTTTTTCCGGCCAATGCCAGTGGTCGGGCACGGCCCGATCGACCGCGGACGGGACAGTGCATCCCGCCGCGAAAGCCAAGATTGTGGCAACGCCAGCGGCGACCGCGACCCAAAAATTCTGCTGCTCCTGCGTCCGTGCCGAAGCGACGACGAGCCTGATCGATTTCACTGCTTCATCGAGACGCGAACGCGCGTCGCGCAAAGCTTGTTGTTCGGTCTCTCTCGCGCGCGCACCCGCCAACCTCATCTGCTCGCCCATGACCTCTGGCGTGAGCGCCAGCGCAGGGCGTTCGGCCAACCGCTTGAATGCCTCGCGCGCCTTTTCCCAGTTCTGGTCGATCTTCGCGAGATCGTCAGTGTAATCCCGCCCCACCACATCGTTCAGACGCAAACCGAACTGATCGATGGCAGCGGCGAGCGTCGACATGTTGCCCGACATTCTGTCGAAGGCCTGGTCGAGGGCGATATCTTCGGCGACGTCGTCGGAGCCAAGATTTTCAGGGTCTATATTCTGCATGGCGGCACTCTAAAGCCCCATCCCAAGGGAACGCGAGGGGCGGAGATATTCCTGGAGCGCCTGAGACACCGAATGTTTCTCAAGCGATTTCAGCCCAAGCTCATGGGTGCGATTTCGGAGCAGCGACTCGAGTTGCGGGTCGCGGTGCAGGCTCTTTGCCATGTCGTTGAGCTGCGCTCCGACACGCTTGGCGCTGACATCATCATAGTTCGCTTTGTGCTCCCGGAGCTGCTTCGACCCCGCCTGCCACTCTGCAACGAAGCGATCAGCCCGGGCCGGTGCGTCGATGCGCAGTTTGGTTTCGGTGCGCATCGCTTCCATAGCGCGCTGCGTGCGGCCACTCGCCGCCTCAGCGGTGAGCGACGGGTCATTGCGCAGCGCCGTGGCAAAATCCTTTGCGCCATCGCTGCGGAGAGCATCGATGTCGCGCGCCGCCGCATCGAGGCTTTTCTGCTGGTGAATGACCGGCGACAGCCCCTTGGCATGCATGCCATCGATCTCACGTTGCGCGCGGGCGTAGCGCTCGACCGCCTTGTCGAGTGCGCTACGATCAGCCGCCGCGCCCAGCGCCCGCGCGCTGACGCGGATATTGCGGGTGCGCTCGGGCCGTTGCTGTGCGGGAGCCGCTTTACCGAGCACTGCCGCAGAGACGGTAGGTTTGAGCTTCAGGCCCGTGAACATACTGCGTTTCGGTTCGGCCTTGGGCGCGGCGTCTTTGGCGCGATAGTCGCTGGCCATATCCTTGCCGCGCTCGCGGCTGAGGGTGCGGACGAGTTTCGACTGATCGCGAAAGTCGTCACGGCCATAATGGAGATCAACACTATCGCGGTGGCGCGACATCGCGACATAGGCGCCGTGCCGATCCATCCCCGGTGTCGCCAGCACCTTCACCCGATCAACTGTCATGCCCTGCGCCTTGTGGATCGTGGCGGCGTAGCCATGATCGATATGGGCGTAATCCTTGAAGTCAAAGGCGACGCTACGCCCGTCATCGAGCATGACTGACATTCGCATCCGATCCACATTCTGGACCGTGCCGAGCGAGCCGTTCTTGACGCCCAGCTCGCGCTCGTTCCGGAGGAACATGATGCGGTCGCTTGTCGCGAACATACGCTCGCCGCGCTCGACCTTGATCGCGACATCATCGCCGAGCGCACCGCCAGCGCGCAGCCTGTCCCGGACATCGTC
>JASBTC010000323.1 GCA_030148625.1 Sphingobium sp.
TCCGCAGCCATCCCAGTTGCGGGTGGAAGCTGCATTGGCTATCTGCGGCGGCCGCGACAAGGGGTTGATCAGATGAAAGGCATCATTCTTGCCGGGGGCAGCGGCACGCGCCTTTTCCCCGCGACGCTGGCGATTTCGAAGCAGCTTCTGCCGGTTTTCGACAAGCCGATGATCTATTACCCGCTTTCAGTGCTGATGCTCGCCGGAATCCGGGAGATCCTGATCATCTCCACCCCGCGCGATCTGCCGATGTTCGAAGCGCTGCTGGGGGATGGTTCGGCATTCGGCGTCAGCTTCAGCTACGCCGTCCAGCCCCAGCCCAACGGACTCGCCGAGGCGTTCGTGATCGGCGCCGATTTCGTCAATGGCGGCCCGAGCGCGCTGATCCTAGGCGACAATATCTACCACGGCGACAAGATGGGCGAGAAATGCCGTGCAGCGGCCGAGGAAGCCGCACGGGGCGGGGCCAATGTCTTCGCCTATCATGTCGACGATCCCGAGCGTTATGGCGTCGTCTCGTTCGATTCCGCGACCGGCCGCGCCACCAGTGTCGAGGAGAAGCCTGCCAACCCCCGGTCCAACTGGGCGATCACCGGCCTCTATTTCTACGACAAGGACGTGGTGGATATCGCAAAGTCGATCCGGCCTTCTGCGCGCGGCGAGCTCGAGATCACCGACGTCAACCGCACCTATATGGAGCGCGGCGACCTCCATATCACCCGGCTCGGCCGCGGCTATGCCTGGCTCGACACCGGTACGCATGAGAGCCTGCACGAGGCAGGGGCGTTCGTCCGGACGATCGAGCATCGCACCGGCATCAAGATCGCCTGCCCGGAAGAGATCGCGCTCGAACTCGGCTGGCTCGACGGCGACGCCGTGCTCCGTCGCGCCGCGAGCCTCGGTAAGACCGGCTATGCCGACTATCTCAAGAAACGTGTCGCGAGCCTCGCATGACCCTGTTCAACCGTCTTGCCATTCCCGACGTGATCGAGGTCGCCCCGCCCAAATATGGCGACCATCGCGGCTGGTTTTCGGAGGTGTTCAAGCTTTCGGCTTTCGTCGCGGAGGGCGTCCACATCGACTGGATCCAGGACAATCAGAGCTTTTCGGCGCAGGCCGGGACCGTGCGCGGGTTGCATTTCCAAGCACCGCCGGTGGCCCAGGACAAGCTGGTCCGCGTGCTGCGGGGAGCGGTCTACGACGTCGCGGTCGATATCCGGAAGGGGTCACCGACCTATGGGAAATGGGTTGGCGTCGAGCTGTCGGCGGAGAAGTGGAACCAGCTGCTCGTGCCGATCGGCTTCGCGCACTGCTTCATGACGCTGACCCCGGATACCGAGGTGCTCTACAAGGTCAGCGGCCCCTACTCCAAGGAACATGAGGGCACGATCCTGTGGAACGACCCAGATCTCGGCATCGACTGGCCTGATCTGGGCGTCCAGCCGACGCTGTCGGACAAGGATGTGGTCGCGCCTCGGCTCAAGGATTTCGACTCCCCGTTCGTGTACGAAGGCTGACCGCCCATGCAGACCGTTCTCGTTACCGGCGGCGCCGGCTTCATCGGCTCGGCGGTGGTCCGGCACCTTGTCCGCAAGGGCAAGCGCGTCGTCAATCTCGACCTGCTGACCTATGCCGGCAACCCGGCAAGCCTGAAAGCGATCGAGAACGCGCCGAACCACCGCTTCGTGCAAGGCGACATCGCCGACGTGGCGCTGATCCTGTCGCTGCTGCGCGAGGAACAGGTCGACGGGATCATGCACCTTGCCGCCGAAAGCCATGTCGATCGCTCGATCGACGGTCCGGCCGCATTCGTCGAGACCAATGTCGTCGGCACCTTCCGCATCCTTTCCGCCGCCCTCGAATATTGGCGCGGGCTGGAGGGCGCGAAGAAGGACGGGTTCCGCTTCCATCACATCTCGACCGACGAGGTGTTCGGCGACCTGCCCTTCGACAGCGGTATCTTCACCGAGGATACGCCCTATGCCCCGTCTTCGCCCTATTCGGCGTCGAAGGCGGCGAGCGACCATTTTGTCCGCGCCTGGCACGAGACCTATGGCCTGCCCGTGGTGCTTTCGAACTGTTCGAACAATTACGGGCCGTTCCACTTTCCCGAGAAGCTGATCCCGCTGGTCATCCTGAACGCGCTCGAGGGCAAGCCGCTCCCGGTCTATGGCAAGGGTGAGAATGTCCGCGACTGGCTCTATGTCGATGATCACGCCAAGGCGCTCGAACTCGTGCTGACCAAAGGCGTGGTTGGCGAAAGCTACAATGTCGGCGGGCGCAACGAGCGCACCAACTTGCAGGTGGTGGAGACGATCTGCGACGTGCTTGACGCGCGCGTCCCGCTGGCCCGCGGGCGTAGCCGGCGCGAGCTGATCAGCTTCGTTACAGACCGGCCGGGGCATGACCGCCGCTATGCGATCGACGCGAGCAAGATCGAGCGCGAACTGGGCTGGAAGGCGGAGGAGAGCTTCGACACCGGGCTTGCGCGCACGGTCGACTGGTATCTCGACAACCGATGGTGGTGGGAGCCGATCCGCTCGGGCAGCTACGGCGGCGAGCGGCTGGGCAAGAGCGAATGAAGATCCTCGTCACCGGCCGTGAAGGCCAGGTCGCTCAGAGCCTTGCCGAGCGCGATGGCGGGCACGAACTGGTGTTCGCCGGACGGCCCGATCTCGACCTTGCCGATCCTGCCTCGATCGAGCGGGCCGTGGCAGCGGTGAACCCGGCGCTGGTGATCTCCGCCGCCGCCTACACCGCGGTCGATAAGGCCGAGGATGAGCCCGAGCTGGCGATGGCGGTGAACGGGGAAGGCCCGGGGGTGCTTGCCCGGGCCGCGGCCAGGATCGGCGCGCCGGTTATCCACCTTTCGACCGACTATGTTTTCGACGGCTCGCTCGACCGTCCCTGGCGTGAGGACGATCCCGTCGCCCCGCTCGGCGTCTATGGGGTGACCAAGCTCGCGGGCGAGCAGGCGATCGCCGCCTCGGGCGCGACCTATGCGATCCTGCGCACCGCCTGGGTCTACAGCCCGTTCGGCGCCAATTTCGTGAAGACGATGCTGCGGCTGGCCGAAACGCGCGACGCATTGAATGTCGTCGAGGACCAGCAAGGCTGTCCGACCAGCGCGTTCGACATAGCCGACGGGATCATGGCGGTTGTCGCGGTATGGCAGGCCGATCCGGCACGCGGCGCGAACGGCGTCTATCATCTTGCCGGAGCCGGCGAGACCCATTGGGCCGGGTTCGCCCGCTCGATTTTTGCCGCAAGCGCGAGCCGCGGCGGCCCGTCCGCGACGGTCACCGGCATCCCGTCGAGCAGCTATCCTACCCGCGCCGCCCGCCCGGCCAATTCGCGGCTCGATTGTACGCGGGTGGCGGAGACCTTCGGCTATCGCGCGCCCCCTTTCTCGACGTCGCTGGGCCCGGTGATCGGAAGGCTGATCGGATAGCTCCGAGAGTAGCGAATGGCGATCGATTGACTGAGAAGCGTTACCTTCTATGCAACTATTTTCCATCGTTATTGGGATCTGAACATGGCGCGCAAACCCGAGAAGCAGAGGCGCCGATCCGTCGATTTCTGGATTCTGGCCGCTTTCCTGGTCGTCGTATTCGTTACCGGGGGTAGCGCGCGGGACGATGTGCAATCGCTGCTGGTGTTGCGGCCGCTGTCCGTATTGCTGTGCGGCTGGGGCCTGTGGCGGCTCACGCGTGACGACGTCGCCAGCTACTGCTGGCTCTTCTTGTTCGCGGGTGCGGCGTTCGCGCTGGTCGCCGCGCATCTCATTCCGCTTCCGCCTTCGGTTTGGACCGCGCTGCCGGGCCGCGACTTCATTGCGTCGGCAGATGCGGCTGCCGGATTGGGGGCGGTCTGGAGGCCGCTGTCTCTGGTGCCGGCGACGACTTGGAATGCACTCTTCAGTCTCTTCGTTCCGCTCGCCGCTTTGTTGCTGACGGTGAAGCTGGCGCGCCGCGAACAGGAACAGTTGCTCCCGCTGATGATCGGTCTCGGGATACTGTCAGGCATGCTGGGTCTGATCCAGATTTCCGGCGCGCCGGACGGTTCGCTTTATCTCTACCGTGTGACCAACGAAGGCGCGGCGGTCGGTCTGTTCGCCAACCGCAACCACGCATCGATCTTCCTTGCATCCCTCATTCCGATGCTGGCGGTTTTTGCGTCCGGCGGCGGCGA
>JASBTC010000337.1 GCA_030148625.1 Sphingobium sp.
AAGACGATCATTCCGGGGCTGGTCGATGCGCATGCCCATGGTCCCTATGGCGAGGACGAACTGACCCCGCAGCAAAACTGGTCGAGCCTCGTCAATCTGGCGCTGGGCGTCACAACGACGCACGATCCGTCGAGTGATGCCGCCTTGGTGTTTCCCGCCTCGGAGATGCAGCGTGCGGGCATGCTCGTCGCGCCGCACACTTTCTCGACCGCCGACGTCATCTATGGCGCGAAGAGCCCGACGGGTTATGCGCAGATCGACAGCCTCGACGATGCGCGTGCGCATGTCCGCCGGCTGAAGGCGCAGGGCGCGCACAGCGTCAAGAACTACAACCAGCCGCGCCGCGACCAGCGTCAGCAGGTCGTCGCCGCCGCACTCGAGGAGAATATGCGTTCGGTGGCGGAGGGCGGCTCGCTGTTCGGTTTCGACATGGCGCTGATCGCCGACGGCAACACCACGCTCGAGCATAATATTCCGCAGGCGGTGCTGTACGAGGATGTGCTGAGCTATTTCTCGCAATCCAAAGTGGGTTACACGCCCACTCTGGTCGTCACCTATGGCGGGCCGGCGGGTGATCCCTATTGGCGCGCGCATACCGACAATTGGAAACATCCGTTGCTGACCCGGCATGTGCCGCCGAGCCTTCTCGCCGCGAACAACGCGCGGCGGACATTGGCGCCCGAGGAGGACTATGTCGACGACGACAATGCCCGCGAGGCGCGCAAGCTCGCTGCGCGCGGCGTGCCAGTCGCGATCGGCGCGCATGGGCAAGAACCCGGCATCGCTGCGCATTGGGAGCTTTGGTCCTTCGTCCGCGGCGGCATGACTCCGGTCGAGGCGCTGAAGGCGGGCACCATCGGCTCGGCGCGTTCGCTCGGCTATGATCGCGATGTCGGGTCGCTCGAAGCCGGCAAGCTTGCCGATCTCGTCATCCTCGACGCCGATCCCACCGAGAATATCCGCAACAGCGACAAGGTGTCGAAGCTCATGATCGGCGGGCGGCTTTACGATGCCGCGACGATGAATGAGGAGGTCACGGGCAATATCCGGCGGCTGCCATATTTCTGGGAATAGTCATGGTTGTCGAGATTGCAGCGGTGCGTGGTTGTTCTAGACCAAGATCACTTCAGATTGAATCAATCTGAAGTGTGAATCTTGGTCTCAACCATTTGAATAGAGCCTGATTCACGCCATCGGCGGAAGCGCGTAGCGCTTCCACCTCAAGCGATCAGGCTCTAAGAAATTGTTTGGGAAAGCGTGCTCTCGCGCTTTTTCAAACAGGCTCTAAGAACAAGGGCGATGAGTGTGCCTGATTTCATGGACCGGCCTTGACCGAATCCGGCTTCGTGCCTGTCGTCGCCGGCATCGTGCTGGCGCTGTGGCTTGCTGCCTCCACATGGGCGGTGGTGACGGGGCTCGCGATGCGTCGGCGCGCGCGTCATGCCGGCATGCAGGCCAATCGGCTTCAGCAGCTTCTCGATTCCGCCCCCGCGCTGCCGATGATGGTGCGCCCCGATGGACGGATCGAAGCCCCCGAAAGACTGGCGGACTGGCTGGGGCTCGGGCGTATGCCCAATTTCCTGGCGGACCTCACCACGCCGGAGGGCGGCCTGAGCGAGGAGGATTCGGCGGGGCTGGTCCGCGAGGTCGCGATCGCGCAGAAATCGGCGCGCGGCTTCGTGCGTGCGGTGCGCGCGCGTGCTTCGTCGCGCACCTTGCTGATCCGTGGCGCGGTCGCGACCGCCGATCTGTCCGCGCCGGGCGGCGTGATCCTCTGGTTCTTCGATGCGACCGAAAGCCAGGCCGAGATTGGCCGGCTTGGCAGCGAAGCGGCGCGGCTCGCCAAGGCGTTCGAGGCGCTGTCCGGGTTGATCGAGGCGTCGCCCTTTCCGATGTGGCATCGCGGGCCGGATCTGCGGCTGACTCTGGTCAACAGCGCTTATGTGAAGGCCGTCGAAGGGATGAGCGCCGCCGACGTGGTCGAGCGCGGCCTGGAACTCGTCGAGGCGAGCGGTGGACGCACCCCGTTCGCGATGGCGGCGCAGGCGCGCGAGAAGAACGAGGTGCTGACGCGCACCGTGCCCGCGACGATCGGCGGTGCGCGGCGGACGATGCGCGTCGTCGATGTGCCGCTGGGCGATGCCGGGGTCGCGGGCTATGCCATTGACATCGAGGAGACCGAACAGGTGCGCGGCGCGTTCCGGCGTTTCCGCGATGCGCAGCGCAACATGCTCGACCTGCTGTCGGCCGGCGTCGCGCAATTCGGCCCCGACCGCGCGCTCGTCTTCTGCAACCAGCCTTTCCAGCGGATTTTCGCGATCAAACCCGAATGGCTGATCGATCGTCCCGAATTCGACCGGATCCTCGAACGCATGCGCGAGGCCGACCGTGTGCCCGAGAGCCGCGATTTTCCCGGCTGGAAGGCGGAGCGGCGCGGATGGTTCACGTCGACCGAAGGCGCTGCCGAGGAAAGCTGGCTGCTGCCCGGCGGCACGCACCTTCGCGTCGTCGCCCAGCCTTTGCCCGATGGCGGATTGCTGCTGATCTTCGAGGATCGCACCGAACAGGTGCAGCTCGAAAGCGCGCGCGACACGCTGCTGCGGGTGCGCACCGCGACCTTTAACAATCTGTTCGAAGCGATCGGCGTATTCGCGGCCGATGGGCGCCTCAATCTCTGGAACAAGCGGTTCCGCGAGATCTGGGATTTCGAGGAGGAATTCCTCGCCACCCATCCGCGCATCGACGTGCTTGCGGATGTCGCGGCGGAACGGCTGGCCAACCCGAAGCGCGCCGGACTCATCCGCGAGCTGGTCCGCACAGCGACGGCGGAACGGCGCCAGCGCAGCGGACGCGTGTCGCTGTCCGACGGCCGGCATTTCGAATTCGCCGCGGTGCCGCTGCCCGACGGCAATGCGCTGTTCACGATGCTCGACATCTCCGACAGCCGAAAGGCTGAGCAGGCCTTGCGCGATCGTGCCGAGGCACTCGAACAGGCCGATCGGGTGAAGACCGCGTTCGTCGCCAATATGAGCTACGAATTGCGCACGCCGCTGACCTCGATCGGCGGCTTCGCCGAAATGCTGAACGAGGGTTATGCCGGCGAACTCGGCGATCAGGCGAAGGATTATGTGTCCGCCATCCTCGACTCGGTCGCACGGCTGGGCGTGCTGATCGATGGCGTGCTCGACCTGACCCAGAGCGAAGCAGATGCATTGTCGCTCGATATGGCCCCGGTCAATCTGATCGCCGTGGCGCAGCAGGCGGCCGACGAGGCGCGGCCGGCCATGGTCGCGAAGGGCATGGATTTCGCGGTCGAACTCGATCCGTCGCTGGGCGGGATCAAGGGCGATACGCGGCGCCTGCGTCAGGCGGTGGGGCATCTGCTCGCCCATGCGCTGGCGAACACCGGGACTGGCGGGCGCATCCTGCTGCATGGCGGCGGCGATGCCGCGGCGGCGCGGATCGTGGTGTCCGATGACGGACCGGGCATGACCTCCAGCGAGCAGGCGCGCGCCTTCGATCCGTTCAGCCGGGCGGAGCGGATGCGTGACGGCGACGATGCGCTGGGCATGGCGTTGCCGCTCGCGCGTCAGTTCGTCGAGGCGCATGGCGGCACGCTGACGCTCTATTCCGAGCCCGGCAGCGGCACGATGACGACGATCGAGCTGCCGCGATGATCCCGCTCGCCGACGAGGCCGCGACGCTTGCGCTGGGCGCGGCGCTGGCGCGGGTTGCGCGACCCGGTGACGTGATCGCGCTGTCGGGCGATCTCGGCGCCGGCAAGACGACGCTCGCGCGCGGGCTGCTCGCGGCGCTGGGACTGGAAGAGGAAGCGCCGAGCCCGACCTTCGCGATCGTCCAGCCCTATGGCCCGCCCGAAACCCGCTTTCCGGTCGCGCATGTCGATCTCTACCGGATCGAGGATCCCGACGATATCGAGGAACTCGGCCTCGACGATCTGCTGCAGGATTCGCTGCTGCTGGTCGAATGGCCGGAGCGGATGGGCGGGCAGTCATGGCCGCAGGCATTGCAACTCGCCTTGGAGAGGACCGCGGACGGCGCGCGCGTCTTGACAGCCACCGTGCCCGCGTCTTGGGAGAGCCGATGGCCGCCGATATGATTCCGCCCGAGGCAGCACCTGCCTTTCTCGATGCGCATGGCTGGGGAGGGGCGGAGATCCGCCCGCTCGCCGGTGATGCGTCGTTCCGACGCTATTTTCGCGTGCATGCGCCCGGGCGCCAGGCCGTGCTGATGGATGCGCCCCCGCCGCACGAGGATCCGCGCCCCTTCATCCAGGTCGCCGAGCATCTGGCGAGCCTCGGCTTTCGCGCGCCGGAGATCTTGGCGAGGGACATGGCGAACGGCCTCGTCCTGCTCGAGGATTTCGGCGACGCACGCATGCGCGAAGTGATCGACGCCGCGCCCGAGGCCGAACATCGCATCTATGCCGATACCATGCGGCTGCTCGCGCAGCTTCATCGTCATGAGGCCATGGATGTGCCGCCATATGACCGGGCGCAATATCTACGCGAAGCGAAGCTGCTGACCGAATGGTATTGCGGAGCGATCGGCATCGTGCCCGACGAAGCGGGATATGAAGCCGCGTGGGACGCCGTGATGGGCGATCTCTATCTCGATCGGCAAGTGACGGTGCTGCGCGACTATCATGCCGAGAATATCATGCTGATCGAGGGGGTTGAGGGGCTCGACGGGCTCGGCCTGCTCGATTTCCAGGACGCGCTGGCGGGCCATCCGGCTTATGACGTCGTCTCGATGCTTCAGGATGCGCGCCGCGACGTGGCCGAGCCGCTCGAAGCGCAGATGCTGGCGCTCTATAAATATGAAGCGGGGGCAGGGGCTGAATTCGACACCGCCTATGCCCTGCTCGGTGCGCAGCGCAACGCCAAGATCATCGGCATCTTCACCCGGTTGTGGCAGCGCGACGGCAAGCCGCGCTATCTCGATTATCTGCCGCGCGTCTGGGGCTATCTCGAACGCGATCTGGCCCATCCAGCGCTTGCGCCGGTGCGAGACTGGTTCGATGCGAATATTCCGCCGGAAAAGCGCGGCGGCGCGCTGATGGAGATGGCAGCGCAATGAACCGCGCCAAGAAGACATTGTCGCTGCGGCCCGACACCAGCGCGCCGCGGCTGGACACCGCGATGGTCATGGCCGCCGGGCTGGGCAAGCGTATGCGTCCGTTGACTGCGACGCGCCCCAAGCCGTTGGTCGAGGTGGCGGGCAGGAGCCTGCTCGACCGCACCTTCGACCGGCTGCGCTCGGCCGGGGTGACGCGTGCCGTGGTCAACGTCCATTATCTCGCCGACGCCCTCGAAGCGCACCTGCGCAACGCGGTGAAGGACATCGAGATCACGCTCTCGGACGAGCGTGACCTGTTGATGGAAACCGGCGGTGGCCTCGTCAAGGCGCTGCCGCTGATCCCGCAGGATCCCTTTCTCTGCGTCAACAGCGACAATCTCTGGATCGACGGGCCGACCGACGCGATCCGGCTGCTCGAACAGCGCTGGAACCCCGACGAGATGGACGCGCTGCTGCTACTGGTGCAGCTGGCGCGCGCCAATTGCCATGGCGGTCAGGGCGATTTCCATATGGATCCCGACGGCCGGATCACCAGCAGGCGCAAGCGCGGCAAGGTGGCGCCCTTCGTCTATACCGGCGTTCAGATCGTCTCGCACCGGCTGTTGCGCGATCCGCCCGAGGGGCCGTTCTCGACGATGATCTTCTGGGAACGCGCCATCGCCGAAGGACGGCTTTACGGGCTGGTCCATCAGGGGCTGTGGTTCGACGTGGGCACGCCCGGCGCGGTCAAGAAGACGGAGGCGATGCTCGCCGATGGGTGAGCGGACCAAGCCGGCCGTCTTCACTATCCCGCATCACCGGGCCTTTGCCGACGCGCTGGCGGAGGGGCTGTTGCGGAGCCACGCCGAAGGCCCGCTGGGCCTGGCGCAAGGCATTGTCCTCGTTCCCAACAACCGAGCCGCGCGCGCGGTGACCGAAGCGTTCGTCCGCCGATCCGAGGGCGGACTGCTGCTGCCGCGGCTCGTGCCGATCGGCGACGATGCGCTCGACGAGCGGCTGGGCAGCGCGCTCGATCCGATCGGCAGCGCCGAACCCATCCCGCCCGCGGTCAAACCGCTGCAGCGCCGCATGATGCTGGCGCGACTGGTCCAACAGGAACGGGCGCGGGCCGGTGAGCCGGTGGACGCGGCGGAGGCGCTGCGGCTGGCGACCGATCTTGCGCGCACGCTCGACCAGATGCTGGTCGAGGGCGTCGCGCCGCGCGAACTGCGGACCTTGGAAGTCGCGGGCGAACTGTCGTCGCATTGGCAGAAATCGCTGACATTGCTCACCATCATCCTCGATCATTGGCCTGGGGCACTGGCGCGGATCGGCAGGATCGATCTGGCCGATCGTCGCAATCGCCTGCTCCAGCACGTCGCCGCGCGCTGGCGGGATGCGCCGCCGCCGGGTTTTGTCGTCGCCGCCGGCATGACCAATCCGCCGCCCGCCGCCGCGACGCTGCTACGCGTGATCGCGCGGATGGAGCGGGGCATGGTCGTGCTGCCGGGGCTCAGCCTGGACGACGAGATGCCCGATCTGGAATGGGACGCGCTCGGCCCCTTCGAACGCGATCCGGTGACGGGATTCCGGCGTCGGTCGATCGAGACGCATCCGCAATTCCATTTGAAGCTGTTGCTCGACCGGATGGGTATGGCGCGCGGCGAAGTCGAGACCTGGCGCTGGGGTGGCGGGCATGACGCGCGCGCGCCGCGCAGCAAGGCGATCGCCAATGCGCTGACCCCGGCCGAATTCTCGGACAAATGGGGCGATGCGGAAACGGTGCGCAACCTGCCCGGCATCCGTGCGCTCGAAGCGGCGACGCCCGCCGAAGAGGCACAGTCGATCGCGATCGCGCTGCGCGAGGCGCTGGAGACTCCGGCACGGACGGCAGCACTGGTGACGCCGGATCGCGCGCTGGCAACGCGGGTCTCCGCGCATCTCAAGCGCTGGGGCATCGATGCCGACGATTCGGCGGGGCAGCCATTGTCGGTCAAACCCGAAGGCGCGCTGCTGCTCGCGATCGTCGAGGCGGCGGCGGAGCGCTTCGCGCCTGTACCGCTGCTCGCTCTGCTCAAACATCCGCTGGTGCGCAGCGGCGAGGATCGGCTGGTCTGGCTCGATTGGGTCCGTCTGCTCGATCTGGCGCTCAGGGGACCGCGGCCGCCAGCCGGATTGAGCGGGATCGACGATTTCCTGGCGGGGGGCACCGAACGCGAGCGACGGGTGCGCGCGCGTGCGCAGCCTGGCTGGGCGGAGATCCGGGCGCTGCTCGCGCCGCTCGAAGCCGGCTTCGGCGCGGCGGCCAGCCTGTCGGCGGCGGTCGAGGCCATCCGCGAGGCGGCGACACGGCTTGCCGGCGATGCGGCCTGGTCGGGCAGCGCGGGGCGCGAGGCGGCCGATCTGCTTGCCGATCTCGAAACCCATGCGCCCGATGGACCGGAGGGTGCGCGCGCCGATGCGATCGCGCCGATGCTGCGGCGGATGATGGACGAGGTCGCGGTGCGCCCGCCCCAGGGCGGCCATCCGCGCATCTCGATCTGGGGCGCGATCGAAGCGCGGCTGCAACAGCCCGATCTGATGATCCTCGGCGGATTGAACGAAGGCGTCTGGCCGGGCCTGCCCAGCCCCGATCCCTGGCTGGCGCCGCGCGCGCGCCATGAACTGGGACTGCCCAGCCTGGAACGGCGGATCGGCATCGCCGCGCACGACCTTGCCGGCGCGCTCGGCGCGCCGCAGGTGATCGTGACGCGCGCGCGGCGCGACGCCACCGCGCCGACGATCGCCTCGCGCTTCTGGTTGCGGATGGAGGCCATGGCGGGCGAGATGACCCGGCTGGAAGAGGCTGGCGCATGGGCGCGCGCGATCGACCGGCCCGACGATTTCACGCCGGCCGCGCAGCCCGCGCCGACGCCCCCCGTCAAGGATCGCCCGACCGCGCTCAGCGTGACCCAGGTCGATCGGTTGAAGGCCGATCCCTATGCCTTCTACGCGCTCAAGATGCTCGGGCTGCGCGCGCTCGATTCGATCGATGCCGATCCCAGCGCGGCTTGGCGCGGCACCGCGATCCATGCGGTGCTGGAGGATTGGGCGAAGCAGGGGTGGGCGCCGGGCGCGTTGCTGCCCATCGCCGAGGCACTGTTCGCGCGCGCCGAAGTGCATCCCTTGCTCCGTGCGCTCTGGCA
This sequence comes from Sphingobium sp., assembly GCA_030148625.1. The sequence continues at coordinate 8,265 of JASBTC010000337.1, forward strand.
GCCGCGCGTGATGGAGGCGCTCGACTGGATCGCGCGCGAGATCGAGACCGGGCGCGGCGAAGGGCGTGAGCCGTGGAAAGCGGAGGCCTGGGGCAAGGCGGAGATTGCCGGCATCGATCTTGACGGACGCGCCGATCGCGTCGACCGGCTGGCCGATGGCGGCTTTGCGGTTATCGACTACAAGACCGGCAAGCCACCATCGGACACTGCGGTGGCGGAGGGGTTCGCGATGCAGCTCGGCCTGCTCGGCCTGATCGCGGAGCGTGGCGGCTTCGACGGCATTTCGGGCAAGGCGGGGGCGTTCGAATATTGGTCCCTGGCCAAGGATCGCGGCCAGTTCGGATCGCGGCGTTCGCCGGTGCATCCCGAAGCCAAGGGCGGCAAGGTCGCGACCGCCGATTTCACCGCTTTGGCGGAGCGGACCTTTGCCGCCGCCGCCGCGCGCTGGTTGACCGGCAGCGAACCGTTCACCGCGAAGCTGCATCCCGAGCATGCCCCCTATGGCGACTATGATCAGCTGATGCGGCTGGACGAATGGTATGGGCGCGAAAGGACGACGGCATCGCCGGCCGTCGCAGGGGGAGAGGGCTAGATGGCGTCTCCCGTCGCGCTCAAGGGCAATCAGAAGCTGGCGTCCGAACCGCGCGAGAATGTCTGGCTGTCGGCATCGGCCGGCACCGGCAAGACCCAGGTGCTATCCGCGCGCGTCATGCGGCTGTTGCTGAGCGGCGCCGATCCGTCGTCGATCCTGTGCCTGACCTTCACCAAGGCGGGCGCGACCGAAATGGCCGATCGCATCCATGCCCGGCTTGCCTCCTGGGTGCGGATGAAGGGGCCGGAACTGTTCGCGGAACTGGAGGCGCTGGGCGAAACCGGCACGCCCGAATTGATGGCGACGGCGCGCAAGCTGTTCGCGCGCGTGCTCGATGCCAGCGGCGCCGGGCTGCGCATCCAGACCATCCACAGTTTCTGCCAGACCCTGTTGTCGGGCTTTCCGGTCGAGGCGGGCTTGATCCCCGGATTCAGGCCGATGGAGGGGCGCGAGGAAGCCACGCTGGCGCGTCAGACCATGGCCGACATGCTGGTCGCGGCCGAAGCGCGCGGCGATGCCGGCCTGACCGACGCCTTGCGAGTGCTGAGCCTCAGGCTGGGGGAGGGGGGCGCCGAAAGCTTCCTCGCCAATTGCGCGCGCGCGCCCGATGCGATGGAGGCGCTGGGCGACGATATCGGCGGGGGGGGGGGGGGCGCCCCCGCCGGACACCCCGGCCGAGGGGGGGGGGAGTTGGGC
>JASBTC010000348.1 GCA_030148625.1 Sphingobium sp.
CCTGGATTCGGTGATCGGGCTCGATCGCCATGCCAATCTGCCCGGTTTCGAGAATGCCGGCGCGGACATGGTCGAGGCGGTGCTGGGCGAGGGCGCCAAATTCGTCGAGGATGTGCTGTTTCCGCTCAACCAGTCGGGCGATGCCGAAGGGTGCACGCGCCATGCCGACGGTTCGGTGACGACGCCGGCGGGCTTCAAGGACGCCTATGACCGGTTCGTGGCGGGCGGCTGGACGACACTGTCGGCGCCCGAGGAGTTTGGCGGCCAGGCGCTGCCGCACGTAATCTCGACTGCGTTCGAGGAATATCTGATCAGCGCCAACATGGCCTTCGCCATGTATAACGGCCTCACCATGGGCGCGGTCTCCGCGATCCTGGTCAAGGGCTCGCCCGAGCAGAAGGCGAAATATCTCCCCAAGATGGTCGCCGGCCAGTGGGGTGGGACGATGAACCTGACCGAGCCGCAATGCGGCACCGATCTGGGCCTGATCCGCACACGCGCCGAGCCGCAGGCAGATGGCAGCTATGCGATCACTGGCACCAAGATCTTCATTTCGTCGGGCGAGCACGACCTGACCGAGAACATTATCCATCTGGTGCTTGCGAAGACGCCCGGCGCGCCGGAGAGCAGCAAGGGCATCAGTCTGTTCATCGTGCCGAAATTCCTGGTCAACGACGATGGCTCGCTCGGCGATCGCAATGCGGTGAGCTGCGGCTCGATCGAGCACAAGATGGGCATCCACGCCAATTCGACCTGCGTGATGAATTATGACGGTGCCACCGGCTGGCTGATCGGCGAGGAGAATAAGGGGCTGGCCGCGATGTTCATCATGATGAACGCGGCGCGGCTGGGTGTCGGTCTGCAGGGCCTGTCGCAGGGCGAGGTCGCCTATCAGAACGCCGTGCAATATGCGCATGACCGGCGCCAGGGCCGCGCGCTGACCGGCCCCGCCGAACCGGGCGAGAAAGCCGACACATTGTTCGTCCATCCCGATGTCCGCCGCATGCTGATGGAGGGCAAGGCGCTGACCGAAGGGCTGCGCGCGCTTTGTCTGTGGGGGGCGCTCCAGGTCGATCTGGCGCACAAGGCCGCGACCGAAGAGGAGCGCCAGGCGGCCGACGACCTGATCTCGCTGCTGACGCCGGTGATCAAGGGCTATGGCACCGACAAGGGTTACGAGATCGCGACGACCAGCCAGCAAGTCTATGGCGGGCATGGCTACATCGCCGAATGGGGCATGGAGCAATATGTCCGCGATGCGCGGATCGCGATGATCTACGAAGGCACCAACGGCGTCCAGGCGATGGATCTGGTCGGCCGCAAGCTGGCGCAGAATGGCGGTCGCGGAATCCAGCTCTTCTTCAAGATCGTGGGCGAGGAAGTCGCGGTCGCGAAGGGCAATGCGAAGCTCGCCGATCTGGCCGGTGCGCTGGAAAAGGCGCTCGGCCAGCTCCAGGCGGCGACGATGTGGCTGATGCAGAACGGCCTGACCAATCCCAACAATGCCGGTGCGGCGGCGGTGCCCTATCTCCATCTGATGGGGATCGTGGCGGTCGGCATGATGTGGCTGCGCATGGCGACGGCGGCGAGCGCCGCGCTCGATGCAGGCAGCGGCGATGCCGCGTTCATGGAGGCAAAGCTGGTCACTGCCCGCTTCTTCGCCGAACGCATCATGCCCGATGCGGGCGCGCTGCGCCGCAAGATCGAGGGCGGCGCGGAAAGCCTGATGGCATTGCCGGTCGAGGCTTTCGCGCGGGGGTGATGATCTATCTTTCTGGTGTCATTCCCGCGAAAGCGGGAATCTAGAGGATGTCGACCATCGAGCTCTATGACTCTGGATTCCCGCTTTCGCGGGAATGACAGGGGGCGGGGCCTAGTTCCCCGCTGGCGCCGTCTTCCCCGTCCGATATTTGTCGAACCATGCCAGGATCGCCGACGCCTTTGCCGCCGCCTGTGACGGGCGCGCGGCGATGCTGCCATGGCCGGCCTCGGGCACCTTCACCAGCGCGGTCGGTACGCCGCGGAGCTGGAGCGCCGAATAATATTGCTCGGCCTCGCTGACCGGCGTGCGATAATCCTGGCTGCCGACGACGACGAGCGTCGGCGTCTTGACATTGCCGACCAGCGACAGCGGTGAGCGGCTCCAATAGCCCTGCGGATCCTCCCAGGGCAGTTTGCCGAACCAGTATTTGGCGAAATAGGGGGTATTGTCCGCGGTCAGCACGAAGCTGGCCCAGTCGATCACCGGCTTCTGCGTCGCCGCGGCCTTGAAACGGTCGGTCTTGCCGACGATCCAGGCCGTCAGCACGCCGCCGCCCGATCCGCCGGTCACGAACAGATTGTCGGGATCGGCGACGCCCGCGGCGATCGCCGCGGCGCCGGCGGGGGGCAGATCGCCCTAGTGCTCGGCGGGGGAGCTCGTGGCGATCAGCCGCGCGAATTCCTCGCCATAGGAGGTCGAACCGCGCGGGTTGGTGTAGAGGACTGCATAGCCCGCGGCGGCATAAAGCTGGACGTCGGTCGAGAAAGCCGGGCCATAGGCGCTGTGCGGACCGCCATGGATTTCGAGGATCAGTGGCACACGCTGGCCCGCGACATGGCCGGGCGGAAGCGCCAGCCAGGCGGGCACCGTCCGGCCATCGGGCGCGGTGACCGCGAGCTCGCGGACTTCGGCCAGGGCCTTGCCGCTCAGGAAATCCTCGTTGAGCCGGGTCAGCCTGCGGGTGTTGCCGCCGCTCGCCAGCGATACGTCGGACGGGCGGAGCGCAGTGCCGCTGGTGAAGGCGATCGCGCCACCCTTCGATACGCTGAACTCGCCGCCGCTATAGGGGCGATCGAGGCCGCTGCCGGTCAGGCCCGTCGCGACCGGGCTGATCGTGCCGTCAAGCGCGATGCGTGCGACGCGGTTCGATCCGCGATCGTCATAAAGCGCGTAGATCGATCGATTGTCCGCTGCCCACAGGATCTTGTCGATGCTCCGGTCGAGCCCGGCGGTCAGCGATCGGGCGCCGCTGCCGTCGCGGTTCATCACGTAGAGCTGGGTGTCGCGATAGCTGTAACCCTTGTCGTCGAAGCCGAGATAGGCGATGCGGCTGCCGTCGGGCGAGACCGCCGGATCGCTGTCGGGCCCGTCGCGGCTGGTGAGCGCGCGGATCGCGCCGGTGGCGACGTCGAGCGCCTGGATCTCGCTGTTGACGGGATTGCGCTGCCAGTCGCCGGTGCGAACGGCGCTGAACAGCAAGGTCTTGCCATCGGGCGTCCAGGACAAGGGGCCATTGTCGTGCCAGGGGCCGAAGCTGAGCTGGCGCGGTGCGCCGCCCTCGGCCGACACCAGGAAGATATGGTCGAAGCCGGGCTTCACATAGCCGCCGCCATCCTGGCGATAGACGACCTTGTCGATCACTTCGAGCGGCGGCGCCCAATTGGCGCCTTCGGGCTTGGCGGGGGCCTTGCCGAGTTTCATCCCGTCGTCGGGCACGGTCATCACATAGGCGATGCGACTGCCGTCGGGCGCCCAGGCGATCGCGCTCGGGCTGTCGGGCAGGCCGGTGACGCGCGCCGAAGCGCCGGTTTCCATCCAGCGCACGAACAGCTGGGCGCCGCCGCCTTCGCCGGTCGAAACATAGGCGAGGCGCTTGCCGTCGGGCGACCAGCGCGGCTGGCTGTGCGCGCCGGGGCCGGTGATCAGCGGCGCCTGGGCACCGGTGCGCACATCGATCAGCCAGATGGTCGGCCGTGTGCGATCGGTCATGACATCGTTCGAGCGGCGGACATAGGCGATCCGGGTGCCGTCAGGGCTGATCTGCGGATCGCTGGCGACTTCCAGACCGAAAAGGTCGCTGCCCTGGATGGTCCGGGCGGGGCCGTCGGCGGGCGCCGCAAGCGCCGGGATCTGTGCGGTGGCGAGAAGCAGGGAGAGGCAAAGGGCGCGGCGCAGCATCAGGGGACTCCGGCAGGACTGTGATGCCGGCAACATGCGGCTTTCCGGCAGGAGCGCAAGGGCGGCGCGTGCTGAAATGAATCGGGTCCGGAGGTGAAAACGCTTGTCAGCATCATGTTGCAACTCCTAGTCTGGAAAAGACTATGTGCGTCCAATCCGGGGATATTTGGGCAATGATGTTGCGTCCGTATCGTTCATTGGTGCTTGTCGTGCCGCTCCTCGCAGTCGCTGCATGCGGGCGGGGTGAGAAGGCGCCCGATGCGAATGCCCAGGCATCGGTGGCGGTGGAATCGCGTACGGAGCTTATCGGGCTGCCCAATGGCGCGACCATCACCGTCGAGCGGGGCTCGGTCGGCCAGCAACTCGCGACCTATCTGGCCTCGACCGACCCCGCGCCGCGCAGTTTCCAGATCGGCGGCGATCAGTTCGCCGACTGGTCCGCGACCGCGCGTCCCGAGGTGCGGGCGATGGTGCCGGGGCTGGTCGAACTGCTCAAATCCTATCCCGCAGTGCGGCTGCGCATCGTCGGCCACACCGACAATGTCGGGGATGCTGCCGCGAACCTGAAACTTTCGCAGGATCGCGCCGAGACCGCCAGGCGCCATCTGGTCGATGCGGGTATCGCGGAGGCGCGGATCGAGGTGGAAGGGAAGGGGCTGACCCAGCCGATCGCCGACAATGCGACCGTCGAGGGGCGGGGGCGCAATCGGCGGATCGAGCTGATCGTGATCGCGAAATAGCGCGGCTCGCATAGATCGAGCGGCTGATGCAGCCATGCCTTCGGCAATTTTCGTCATTGCTTCGCTACGCTCGCAATGACGATGTGAGTTTGATTAGTAGGCTGCGGTAAGCCACTTTCAGGGGAAGGGCAGCACGAATTCCGTTGCCATGCCGCCACGGCGCGGCACGCGCCAGATCTGGCCATAGCGCGTGTGCGGGATTTCCCGCGGGCCGACGGCGCCCATGCGGCGGATCAGGTCGGGCACGGTGTTGCTGTGGCCGACGATCAGCACCACGCCGCGCGCGCGCTTGACGCGATCGAGCAATCGATCGGGATCGCCCGCATCATAGGTTTCCAAAGGAATGCCGAGCCGGCGGGCGAGCGGCGCCGCTGTCTCCATCGCACGGCGCGTCGTGCTGGCGAACACCGCGCGCGGGCGATCGCGGAACCATGTGGCGAGGCGATCGGCCTGCCGCTTGCCCGCTGGCGACAGGCCGGGATCGTCACCGCCCCCGGCCTGCTGCTCCAGATGGCGCATGATATAGACATCGTCGGCCGACTGGGCCGCTGCCCCGGTGGGCAGTAGCGCCAGCGTGGCCAGTAGCAGCAGCGATGCCGTGCGCCGTTTCACGCCCTATGCCTTCGCTTCGGACTTCGTCTTGCCGCCCTTTTTCGGCTTTTTCGGCGCCGCGGGCGTCACTTCGAAGGCCAGCGCATCGTCCTTCAGATGGACGCTGACTTCGCCGCCATGGACGAGCTTGCCGAACAGCAATTCCTCGGCCAGCGGCTGCTTGATCTTCTCCTGGATCAACCGACCCATCGGGCGGGCGCCATAGAGCTTGTCATAGCCGCGAGCGGTGAGCCATTTCTTGGCGTCGTCGTCGAGCGTGATGTGGACGTTGCGGTCGGCAAGCTGGAGCTCGAGCTGGAGGATGAACTTCTCCACCACGCGGCTCACCACTTCGGTCGGCAGATAGCCGAACGGCACGATCGCATCGAGGCGGTTGCGGAATTCGGGGGTGAACATCCGCTTCACCGCTTCCTCGCTCGCATCCTCGCGGCTGACATTGCCGAAGCCGATGCCTTCGCTCGCCATGTCCGACGCGCCCGCATTGGTCGTCATGATCAGCACGACATTGCGGAAATCGACGGTCTTGCCGTGATGGTCGGTCAGCCGGCCATTGTCCATCACCTGGAGCAGGATGCCGAACAGGTCGGGATGCGCCTTCTCGATCTCGTCGAGCAGGAGCACGCAATGCGGCTGCTGGTCGATCGCGTCGGTCAGCAGTCCGCCCTGATCATAGCCGACATAGCCGGGAGGCGCGCCGATCAGCCGTGAAACGCTGTGGCGTTCCATATACTCGGACATGTCGAAACGCTGGAGCGGGATGCCCATGATGCTGGCAAGCTGGCGAGCAACCTCGGTCTTGCCGACGCCGGTGGGGCCGGAGAACAGATAGTTGCCGATCGGCTTGTCCGGATCGCGCAGGCCCGCGCGGCTGAGCTTGATCGCCGAAGACAGTTTCTCGATCGCCGCATTCTGCCCGAACACGACGCGCTTGAGATCGGTCTCCAGGCTGGCAAGCGTCGCCTTGTCGTCGGTCGACACCGACTTGGGCGGGATGCGCGCCATCGTCGCGATCACGGCTTCGATCTCCTTCGCGGTGATCGTCTTCTTGCGCTTCGACGGGGCGACGAGCATCTGCATCGCGCCGACCTCGTCGATCACGTCGATCGCCTTGTCGGGCAATTTGCGGTCGTTGATGTAGCGCGCCGACAGGTCGACCGCCGCCTTGATCGCATCGGGCGTGTATTTGACGTTGTGATGCTCCTCGAAGGCGGAACGAAGTCCCGCCAGGATCTTCACCGTGTCCTCGATCGTCGGTTCGTTCACGTCGATCTTCTGGAAGCGGCGCAGCAATGCGCGATCCTTTTCGAAGTGATTGCGGAACTCCTTGTAGGTGGTCGATCCGATGCAACGGATCGTACCGCCCGACAGCGCGGGCTTGAGCAGGTTGGACGCGTCCATCGCCCCGCCGGAGGTTGCGCCGGCGCCGATCACCGTGTGGATCTCGTCGATGAACAATATGGCGTGGGGAAGCTTTTCCAGCTCGTTCACCACCTGCTTCAGCCGCTCCTCGAAATCGCCGCGATAACGCGTGCCCGCAAGCAGCGCGCCCATGTCGAGCGAGTAGATGACCGCGGGCAACAGCACTTCGGGTACGTCGCCCTCGATGATCTTGCGCGCCAGCCCTTCGGCGATGGCGGTCTTGCCGACGCCAGGATCGCCCACATAGAGCGGGTTGTTCTTCGAGCGGCGGCAGAGGATCTGGACGGTGCGGTCGACTTCCGCCGAGCGGCCGATCAGCGGATCGACCTTGCCGTTCCTGGCCTTTTCATTGAGATCGACGCAGAATTGCTTGAGCGCGCTTTCGCCCTTCTGCTTGCCGTCGGCCTTGGTGGTCTTTTCCTCCTCGGCGCCTTTCACTTCGCGCGGCTCGGGCGTGGCATTGCCCTTGCCGACTCCGTGGCTGATGAAGCTGACCGCGTCGAGCCGGCTCATATCCTGCTGCTGGAGGAAATAGACAGCATAGCTTTCACGCTCGGAGAAGAGCGCGACGAGCACATTGGCGCCCGTCACTTCGTCGCGGCCCGATGACTGGACATGGAGGATGGCGCGCTGGACGACGCGCTGGAAGCCGCTGGTGGGGGAGGGGTCGGTCTCTCCCTCGACCTTGAGCGCTTCGAGTTCATTGTCGAGATAGGTGGCGACCGCGTCGCGCAGCTCGCCGACATCGACGCCGCACGCGCTCATCACCTGGCCGGCATGTTCGTCGTCGATCAGCGCGAGCAGGAGATGCTCCAGAGTGGCATATTCGTGGCGCCGGTTGGACGCGGCCTCGAGCGCCTTGTGAAGCGTCTTCTCAAGCGCGCTGGCGAAGGATGGCATGATCTTTCACTCCGATGCGGGGCGAGGGAACGCCGCCCCGGTAGAACCCTATGTCGGGATTGCGGCCGCCTTCATCAAGAATGGCCGCGTCGTTCATCGCTTGAACAGCGATTCCGCGCTGGCGCGGTGGGCGGATGCGCTGGCGCGCTTCGCTTCGACCCGTGCGATCTCGCGTTTCAGCGCCTCGACGCGTTCGTCGAGTTCCTCGACCGAGAACGGATCGAGGTCCTGTTTCGCGAGCAAGGTGAGCGGGTCGCCAGGCCGCTTCGAAAAAACTTCGTCGAGGTCCATGCGCCAAGCGTTGACCGAAACCGTCCGACTGTCAATAAAGCGCGCGCTTTTCATGGTAAAAGACGCCGTAAGCGAGGGGGGACCAGAATGGCCGCGCTGCCCGAGACGATGATTGCGATCGATCCGGCCGAACCGGGCGGACCAGAGGTGCTGCAGCCCGTCCAACGCCCCGTGCCACGGCCGGGCGCCGGCGAAGTGCTGATCAGGGTCGAGGCTGCCGGTGTGAATCGGCCCGACATTGTTCAGCGGCTGGGGCATTATCCGCCGCCCAAGGGTGCGTCGACGGTTCCGGGACTGGAGGTTGCGGGGCGGGTCGTCGCCACCGGAGATGCCGCCGGCGCCGACATGATCGGCCAGCCGGTCTGCGCGCTGCTCGCGGGCGGGGGCTATGCCGAATATGCGGTGGCGCCGGTCGGCCAGTGCCGGACCGTGCCGCCGGCGATCACGATGGTCGAGGCCGCGGCGATTCCGGAGACCCTGTTCACCGTGTGGACCAACGTTTTCGAACGGGCCTATGCGGTC
>JASBTC010000349.1 GCA_030148625.1 Sphingobium sp.
CGGCGTCGCCGAGACGCTGAAGAAGGAATGGCCGGACCTGAAGGTCTTCGCGGTCGAGCCGCAGGCATCGCCGGCCATTTCCGGCGGTCAGCCCGGGCCGCACCCGATCCAGGGCATCGGCGCGGGCTTCATCCCCGCCAATCTCCACACCCAGGCGATCGACGGCGTGATCCAGGTCGATCCCGCCGACGCCAAGGAGATGGCGCGCCGCGCCGCGCGCGAGGAAGGCATGCTGGTCGGCATCTCGTCGGGCGCCACGCTTGCCGCCATCGCGCAGAAGCTGGCGGAACTCCCGGCGGGCAGCCGCGTTCTTGGCTTCAATTACGACACCGGTGAGCGTTATCTCTCGGTGCCGGATTTCCTGCCCGAGAGCTGAGGCGGAAGGCGAAGCCCCATATTGATGCAGACTGCCATCGCTGACGCCCCGATGCCCGTGGCGCCAACGGCCGATATCCTCGGCCGGGCGATGCTGCTCGTCCTCTCGCTGGGGCTGCTGGCGGCTGCCTGGATAGTGGCGCGGACCGATCCGGTCGCGCCGCCCCAGGCAGCGGCACGCTATGCACGGCCGACGACACCGCCGCCGCCCGTGGAACCGCTCGAGCTCAAGGCCGTGGCGCCGCAGGACGCGGTCGCGATCAACGCCGCAATCCCCTTCTCGACCGCGCCCAATCCCGCCGCCCGCCCCTTCTTCCTGGCGCCGACCTCTCCGGACTATGCCCGCTCGGTCGATTGCCTGGCGGCGGTCGGGCTGTACGAAGCCGGCTCGGGCGATGCCGACGGTCAGCGCTCGGTGATCCAGGTCGTGCTCAACCGGCTCCGTCACCCCGCCTTTCCCAAGACGATCTGCGGCGTTGTGTTCCAGGGATCGGAACGCCGGACCGGGTGCCAGTTCACCTTCACCTGCGACGGCGCGATGCGCCGCATTCCCTCTGCCGAGGCATGGACGCGCGCACGCGCGGTCGCGCAGCAGATGCTCGGCGGCCATGTCTACACGTCGGTCGGATATGCGACCCATTACCACACCGACTGGGTGGTGCCCTATTGGAGCGCCAGCCTCGACAAGGTGACCGCGGTCGGCACGCATCTGTTCTTTCGCTGGACGGGCTGGTGGGGCACGCCCGGCGCCTTCCACGATCGCTATGCCGGCGGCGAACCCGCAATGGGGCAACTTGCCGGCCTGTCCGAGGCGCATCGCGGCGGCGCGGTACTGATGGCCGATGGCATCGCTGCCCCGATCGAGGCGCTGGCCGATCCCCTCCTGCTCGCGCGCTACGACAAGACGATCGTGCGCGAAGGCGACAGCTTCATCGTGCCCTTTGGCCGCAAGGCGTCACCCGACAGCTTTCCCAGCCTCGCGCTCGCGGCATGCGGCACGCTCGATCACTGCAAGGTGATGGGCTGGGCCGAAATCGCCGAAACCCCGCGCAGCTTCCCGGTCGATCCGGCCGCGCTGGCCGGCATGTCGTTCAGCTATCTGCGCGATCGCAAGAGCGGCTTCGAGAAATCGCTGTGGAATTGCGACGAATTCAATCGCGCCGACAAGCGCGACTGTATGAAGACGCGCACCGTCACCGCGCAGGAGACGCGCGCGCCGCGCACCGGCAAGGAACGCGTCAGCCTGCAGGATCTGCGCACGGCGCTGCTGCGGCCGGCGCCCGAGCCACAGGACGACGCGGCACCGATCGCGCCCCGTCCCAAGGCGAAGCCGATTCCGATGGCCACGGACCAGCCATAAGCCGCCCGAAGCGTGAGATGATCACCGCAGCGCCCGCCGCCGCCAACGCCTGAACAGCCCGCGCTTGCCCGGCGTCTCGAACATCTCGTCGGGACGCTCAGGATCGAGCAGTTCGTTTTCCGCGATGAAGTCCTCCACCGCGTCGGGTTCCTCGAGGATCAGCGGGACCAGGGTCTTGCCCCTGCCGCGCAGGACCTCGATCGTTTCGATCAACGAGCCGGTCTCTTCCAGCTTTGCGGCAACCACCTTTTCCCCGATGCCGAGATGTTCGGCCATCAGCCTGGTCCGCAGGGCCGCGATCGCGGCCGCGCACGCTTCATTCCCCGCCGTCCGGCAATCGAGCGCCATGTCGCACTCGCTGTCCAGCCCCAGCGACCGGTTGTTCATGTTTGAGGATCCGACCCGCAGCACGCGATCGTCGACGATCATCACCTTGGCATGGACGTAGATGTCCTCGCCGCCCGCGGTCCTGGGCGTGTAGATGCGCAGGCGATTGCTGGTGTCGAGCGCGCCGATCGCACGCACCAGCTTCACCCGCGCGCCATCCATCGCCTTCTGCTCCAGCCAGCCATCGGCACGGATCGGGTTGATCATCACGATCTCGGGCGGGTGCGGCTCCTGCATCCGTCGCGCGATCGCCGCGGCGAGCTTGCCGGAGGTGAAATACTGGTTCTCGATATAGATGAAGCGCTTCGCATCGGCGATCAGGTCGAGCCACAATGCCTCGATCTCGCGGACTTCGGCGACCTCACCATATTCGGCACGCGTCCGCGCGATCGCCAGATCGACATTGTGGAATTGCGGCACCAGATCGTCGGGCCAGGGATCATTGTCCTGCGGGATCGGTCGCAGATCCTCCCCGGTCGCGACCTGCCAGCGGTCGTGCCCCAGTTCGGCCAGCGCCTTGGCCGCAGCGCCGTCGACCACCATCGTCACGTCGTGCCAGGGGCCATAGGGCTGCCCGCCCGGCCGCCGCCGGCAGGGATCGTCGTCGCGATGCGCGCTCGTGTCCCAGCGATCGCCGGTCATGTCGATCCCGCCGCACACCGCGAAACTGTCGTCGATCACGACGATCTTCTGATGATGGCTGCAGCCGGTGGGATGCGCGCTGTCGAATTTGAAGGTGATCTGCGGCGTCATCGCCCAGCGCCCCAGCATCAGCAGCGACGCACCGCGCCCAAGCTGCTTGAGCGCGCCGACATCCCATTTGAGGATGTCGATCGCGATCTCCGGTCGGCGCTGCGCGACCTCCAGCAGGAACGCACCCAGGCTCTGCCCGTCCTTGCCGTTCTCGGATCGCTCGAGCTGGATACGCGCATCGAAATCCCATCCGATCAGGAGGATCCGGTGCCTGGCCTTCTCCATCGCCTGCCGCGCGACATGGAAATAATCGCAGGCATCGACGATCACCGCCGCACGGTCCGCGCGCGCGACCCGCCAGCAATTCCTGCCAGCCTCGATGATCGATTGCTTCGGATCCCCGCCGTTCATGGGCGTCAAACCCGTCCGTTACGGTTTCGTTCCGTCATGGCAAGAAGCAGCGCATCGCCAAGGTCGTCGCGGATGTCGTGGATCGCGGCTCCACCACCGGATGGAGCTCCGGCCGTATCGAAAACCAGCGTCGCGAGACCGAGCCGCCGCTGCAGCCAGCCCCGCCGCATCGCCACCGTCTGGACATTCGCCACCGGCAGGATCCACAGCGCGCGCCGCCAATACCCGGCCTGTACGAACAGCAATTCGCGGTCGAACGCATAACCATGGCTCCGTCGTTCGACGATCGCGATCGCGACGAGCGGCGGGACGGCAAGTCCGGTGAGAATCAGCCGGGGATCGAATATCGTCGCGGCGACGACGAGGGCCGACGCGATGATCGCCGTGGGCAACGCTGCCTTCCACAAATGACGGTGCGACACGCGTGCGAGGGGGACGTCGGCGGGCAACCGCAACCCGTCGGTCTCGGCAACGATCGCGGCGATCTCGTCGATGCGGGCAAAGGGCGCGGCATCCTGCAATCCGCCGGCGCCATCCGCCTCGCCCATGCCCAGGGTCTGGAAAGTCAGCGCCTGGAAACCGGCCGCGCGCCGGATCGGACCGGACCTGAGCAGGCCAAGCTGGATGCGCACGCGCGGGATCAGCACGTCGCGGCGCGTGAGCAACCCCCGTTCACAGCGGAACCCCTTGCGCTCGCGCGTCAGCCGAAAGCCGAAATCGCGCGTCAGCGTGTTCACCACGCCGCTCGCCAACCCCAGCACGACCGCGAGCAGCAGCACGCCGACGACCGCCCCCACTGTCACACGCCCGCCCAGGTTCCGTTCCGCCAACCCGATCCAGGCGCCGATATCGCGCACGTCGAAGGGCAGCCAATTCGAGAAGGTCTGCAACAGCGCGAAGATGCCGGCGATCCACAGCAGCGAGAAATTGAACAGGCCGGACAGGATCACGCGTTCGATCGGCATGGCGAAGAGCGGCGTCGCGACCGCATCGGTGCCAACTGCGTCCGGCACCGCATCGCGCGGTGCTCCGCGCACCGCCGCACGAAGCCGTTCGGCCTCGGCGACCGTCACGCTGTCGAGAACGCCTTCGTCGGCCCCCTGCCCGCCGGTTTCGAAGCGCAGCCGGACCAGGCCGAAGATACGATGAAGCGGCCCCTGCTCGAAATCGACGTCCTGGATCCGATCGAAGGGGATGGTGCGGCGGCTGCGCTGGATCAGGCCCTGTTCGATGACGAGTTCGCTCGGCCCGATCCCATAACGGAAGCATCGCCATCCAATCCATCGCGCCAGGCCCGACAGCGCGACGCTCGCGGCCGCGACCGGCAGGAAATATCGCCACCCGATATCCGATGCCATGGTTAGGATCGCGGGAAAGATCAGCAATGTCTGGGGAAGCGCCTTGAGCAGGCGCAATGCCATCGTGCCGGGATGCAGTCGCCGGTCGGCGACGACAGGCTCCGTCATGCCGCGTCCGCGCGGATACGGGCACGGATATCGTCGCGCAGCCGTTCCGCGGTCTCCGCATCCAGCCCGGGCAATACCACCAGGCTGTGCTCGGTTCCCGCCGTGTGCAGCATCAGCCGGCTGACACCGAAGACACGCTCGATCGGCCCCTGCGCCACGTCGATATGCTGGACACGGACGAAGGGCACAACCGTGAAGACCCTGGTCAGCACGCCATGGCCGATATGAAGCTCGTCGGATTCGATGCGATACCCCCAGGCGCGGTAACGGCGGCCGGGTGAGATCAGGCAGGGATAGATGAGCGCGAGTACGACAAGGCCCGCGATCAGGCCGCTCGGCGGCAGGTTTTCGGATATCGTCGCGACCACGAGTTCGGCGGCAAGCGCCAGTGCGATCAGAACCGCCGCGGCGATGGCGCCATGGATGCGCATCACCCAGAGCTGGCCTGAATCCAATGGTGTCACGAGTCACTCCCGGTCATGCGTTCCACCGGGATATCTACGCAAATGGCGGCGACGGGAATACGGGGGCGGCATATACGCGCCGCCCCCGCCCCCTGTTACGTCACCGGTACATGTCAGGCGCCGACCGGCTTTCCGTCGGTACGGCGGATGACGACGGTCGAAGAACGCGGCTCCTTGCCTGCTTCCGGCCAGTTCCCCGTGGGATGCTGGACGTTGATGAAGAAGGTGGTCAGGTCGGGCGAATAGGCGATACCCGTGATCTCATTGCCCGTCGGCCCCACCAGGAAGCGACGCGAACGCTTGCTGGTCTGATCGATGTAGAACATCGCGTTATAGCCGAACGTGCCGTCGATGGTCTTGCCCGCGACGCCCGAATTGCCGGGAACCGAGTGATCGGTCTGCACCCACAGGCGGCCCTGCGGATCGACGCGGATGCCGTCGGGGCTGGAGAAGGTATCGCCGACGATATTGCCGACCAGATTGTCGCCGCCGCTCGCCAGCGACGGATCGCCCGCCAGCAGGAAGATGCTCCAGGTGAAGCTGGTCGCCAGCGGCGAATCCCCGTTTTCCTTCCACTTGACGATATGGCCGTGGAGGTTGGTGACGCGCGGGTTCGCGGCGTCGACGACGCGGCGGCCCGAATTGTTGGTGAGCGTGCAGAAGATCGACTTGTCGGGCGCGACCGTGATCCACTCGGGACGATCCATGACCGTCGCGCCGGCGACGCGCGCGGCCACCTTGGTGTTGATCAGGACATCGGCCTGGGTGGCAAAGTTCACGGTCGCCGGAGTCTGCGGCCCCTGCGAGACATTGCCCGGATCGACTGCGCCATTGACCAGCCCGTTCTTGCCCTGGGTCAGTTCGATCCAGTCACCCGTGCCATCGGCCTTGAAGCGCGCGACATAGAGCGTGCCGCTGTCGAGGAGATCGGTGTTGGCCGCGCGATTGGTCGGCGAATAGGCGCGGCTGGGGATGAACTTGTAGATGCAGCCCGGCGTGCCGTCGTCACCCATATAGAATGCGACGCGGTTGCCCGTGTCGGTCATAAAGGCGACATTCTCGTGATCGAAACGGCCCATCGCGGTGCGCTTGGTCGGTTCGGTCAGTTCGCCCCGCGGATCGATCTCGACCACCCAGCCATAACCCACGGCGGGACGGGTCGGATCAAGGTAATTGTCCGTCGTCTCTTCGCAGGTCAGGTAGGTGCCCCAGGGCGTGGCGCCGCTTGCGCAGTTATTGAGCGTGCCGACGACACTGGTGCCGACGATGCCCGCGGCGGGACCACCGACGCGGTAGATGCTGTTGCCGGTGTAGCGCTTATTGTAGGTCGAGGCCTTGTTGACCGACCATTTGCCGTCGCTGGCCTTGGTGATCTCGATCACCGAAACACCGACCGCCGAAAGCGCGATCTTCTTCTGCTCGGCCGTCGCGGTCGCGGCATTGTACGACTTGCTGGCGAACAGGATGTTGTAGTCGGGCAGCTCGTGGTTGATCACGAGCAGACCGCCCTGGTTGGCGGTGAGCGTCGGGTGCTCGAAAAGATGCATGCCGTCATGGTTGCCGCCGGCGACCTTCTCGGCCGCGGCCGAATCCAGG
>JASBTC010000353.1 GCA_030148625.1 Sphingobium sp.
TCGTCGACATTGCCGATCGTTGCCCCCCGCTCGGTCACCAGATGACGCACGTCCCAGCGCATCGGCTTTGCATCGAGGATGCGATATTCGGCGGGCAGCAAGGCGGGATCGGCCATCACCTCGTCGATGCGCGCATTGATCCCGGCGACATAGCCGCGCGCGCAGGCAAGAATCTCCTCCGGCAGTTTCGCGAGCTCGGCATCGAGGTCGCCGCGAAAATGGAACAGCCGTTCGGCATGGTCGTGCGCCGCGAATTCGGGGCCGAACGCCTCGGCCAGCCGCCCCATGCCGCGCCGGTGGCCCAGGTCGAGCTGGAACAGCCGGTCGCGCGCGACGGTATAGCCCTGGCCGAAAAAGGCGTCGGGCTTGCTCTGTGCGCGGATATGCGGAACGCCCCAGCGATCGTCGATGATCTCGATCGGCCCGGCGGCACCGGTCACCGTCCGCCGCGTCTCCCGCGACAGCGGGGCCCCGCGCGCCGTCGCCAGCGGCATCAGCGCGACGAGGGAGGATGTTCCGGCCAGGAAGGCGCGACGGTCGAGCTTCATATGCGTCTCTCCAATGCCCGGTTCCGGCTCTGCGCCGGTTCCGGTCAGCGTTGTCAGGCTATCGGAAGCGGCGCCGGCATCCTATAAGCCGCCATATAACAAGCGCGGGCAAACCTATGCCGCGCGGCTATCAGGCGTAATATTGTTGCCTTTATGCATCGCTTTCGATGCGATCCATTCTCTCGGGTTATGGATGATGCAACGCAAAGAAACCCCTTCCGCTTGACTTGATCCCCCGGGGGCCGGACCATCACAGCCGGCCAAACGCCACGCCGACATAAAGGAGCAATCCGACGGCCGTCCCGCCGATGATGCGCGGCAGACAGGGACGAAACAGGGAACAGGGCCACCGGCACACGGAATTGCAGAGAACTGCGAAACGTGAGGGCGGGGGCTCGAACGCTTGTGATTTCCGGCATTTTGCCGGCGCATCGCGTCAGTATCTTCAAGGGGGATTCCAATGCACGACACGATTCACACCACCGGCCGCCGGGCGCCCCGGCGCGCCGCGCGCCATGCCGCGCATGCCAGCCTCGCCGCGATCGCGCTCGCCGCACTGATGCCAGCCGCCGCGCTCGCACAGACCGCCGCTGAGCCGCAGGCCGAGGACGCCGTGCGTGACGACATCATCATCACCGGTTCGCGCATCCGCCGCGACGGTTTCGAGGCGCCGACGCCGGTGACCGTGGTCTCGCAGGAAGAGCTGCAGAACCAGTCGCCGTCGAACAACATCGCCGATATCGTCAATCAGTTGCCGGCACTGGCAGGATCGACGCGACCGTCCAACTCGCGCCTCAACCTGTCGAGCGGACAGGCGGGCATCAACGCGCTCAACCTGCGCAACCTGGGCGAGACCCGTACGCTGGTGCTGCTCAATGGCCGCCGCTCGGTCGGCTCGACGATCACCGGCCTGGTCGACGTCAACACCATTCCGCAGGCGCTGGTGAAAAGCGTCGAGATCGTCACGGGCGGTGCTTCGGCGGCTTACGGTTCGGACGCCGTCGCCGGCGTCGCCAACTTCATCCTCGACAACAAGTTCACCGGGCTGAAGATTTCGGGCGACAGCGGCGTCACCACCTATGGCGACGGCTTCAACTATTCGTTCAGCGCGGCGGGCGGCATGTCGTTCGCGGGTGGTCGCGGCCATATCCTGCTGAGCGGCGAGATCGCACATCGCGACGGCATTTTCGAGGTCGATCGCGACTGGAATCACACCGGCTATGTCCGCATCCAGGATCCGAACTGGACGGCAACCAGCACCACGCCGCGCTTCCTGATCCGGCGCCAGGTGGGCGCCGCGAACTCGACGCCCGGCGGCCTGATCACGGGCTCCGCCGGTGGCGTCGCCAACAAGCTGCGCGGCATCTATTTCGGTGATGGCGGATCGATCAATCAATATGTCTATGGCGCGCTGACCTTCCCATCGCCGACCGGCACCGCCGCGCCGTCGCTTACCCAGGGCGGATCGTGGCAGGTCAACGATTCCGGCCGCCGCATCGGCCTCGACCCCGAGGATGACCGGCACGGCGTCTTCGGCCGGCTGAGCTACGAGATCTCCGACGGCATCGAGCTGTTTGCCGAAGGATCGTACAACAAGCAGAAAGTGTTCTTCAACGCCGGCCCCAACCTGTCGACGGGCATCAGCCTGGCCGCCAACAACGCCTTTCTGATGAACGCGCTCGGCCCCGACCGGTTGGCCGGCATCACAAGCGTGACGCTGGCGACCACCGCGGCCGACCTGCCGTTCCGCGCGGTCGCCAACAAGCGTGAGGTGCAGCGCTACCTGATCGGCGCCGAAGGCAATTTCCAGGCGTTCGGCAAGGAAGCGACCTGGGACGTCTATGGACAGTACGGCCGCGCCAAGATGCGCGAGCAGCTCCGCAACATCATGCACGTCAACCGAATGAACCAGGCGACCAACGCCGTGTTCGCGCAGGCGGGCAATCCCGGCGGCTATGCCGTGGGATCGATCCAGTGCGCGATCAATGTCGATACCGATGCCAACAACAACGATCCCAATTGCCGGCCGCTCAACCGGCTGGGCATCGGCGTCGCCGATCCGGCGGCGATCAACTATGTGCTCGGCAATCCGTATCGCGACGAAGTGGCGGAGCAATGGGTCACCGGTGCGAACCTGACTCTCACCCCCTTCGCCACCTGGGCCGGCGACGTCAGCATCTCGACGGGTGCCGAATATCGCAAGGAAAAGATCCGCGGCTTCGTGCCGCAGGAGTTCCAGCCGATCATCAACTCCAATGGCACGACGACGAACCGGTGGTCGGTCGGCAATTACCTGCCCACAAACGGCCAATATAGCGTGAAGGAAGCCTATCTCGAAACCGTGGTGCCTCTGGGCTTGGGCCTGGAATTCAATGGCGCGGTACGCGCGACCGATTATTCGACCGCAGGCTATGTCACCACATGGAAGCTCGGCGCCACCTGGCAACCGATCGAGGATATCCGCTTCCGCGTCACGCGTTCGCGCGACATTCGCGCGCCCAACCTGAACGAACTGTTCCAGGCGGGGTCCGCGAACAGCGACTCTGTGCGCAATCCGGCTTATACCACCGACGGGGCGAATGGACCGGCGACCTTCGGCTATTCGGCGACTCTGGTCGGCAATCTGGCGCTGAAGCCCGAAAAGGCGGATTCGTGGAATATCGGCGCGGTGCTCTCGCCGCGCTTCATTCCGGGCTTCAACTTCTCGGTCGATTATTTCCGGATCGACCTGCAGGATGCGATCGACACGCTGAGCGCGCAGGAGATCATTAACCGCTGCTATGAAGGCATCCAGGCATTCTGCGACGCCATCACCGACGATCCCAATCGCTCGATACCGGGGCAGCCCTACAAGCTGTTCCGCAACCAGCCGTTCAACTTCGCGAGCAAGCTGGTGCGTGGCATCGACTTCGACGCCTCGTACCGCCTGCCGCTCGACCGGCTGTTCGACAGCGGCAAGGGAAGCATCACGCTGCGTGGCGTGGCGACGCGCTATATCGATAACATCACCGACACCGGCGTCGCGGGCGTCGTGCCGCTCAACACCGTGGGCGTGAATGGCGGCCAGTACAGCACGCCCAAGTGGATCTTCCGCGCCAGCGCCAGCTATGACGATGAAAGCTTCTCGGCAACGGTGGTCGGCCGCGGCGTCAGCTCGGGTAAATATGACGCGGGCGGCATCGAATGCCAGACCGGCTGCCCGCTTTCGACCACGCAATTCCCGACCTATGACGACAATCATGTGAAGGGCCTGTTCTACGTCGATCTCAACGTCGCGCAGAAGGTCAATATGTGGGACAAGGGCGAAGGCCAGTTCTTCATCAACGTGACGAACCTGTTCAACAAGGGCGCATTGCTGCTCCCCGAAACCGGCCTCGCCGCCAACAGCACCTATTCGGATCTGCTCGGTCGCACTTTCCGCGTCGGCTTCCGCGTCCAGATGCGCTGACCCGACCCGACGCTTCCCCGGAAGCGCTGTGACCATATCGCCGGCTCCATCTCACGGGATGGGGCCGGTTTTTTTATGGGTGAAACCTGCTCCAGGCATTTGTTTTGACGCGATTTTAGCTTCGCTGGCCTACGGCTCGAGTCGTTCGACGATTCCGTCGAACTGCAAATCGCTCTAGACCCGCCGCTCCTTGATCGTGCTCATCACGAAATTCGTCTCGATCGAGGCGACGCATTTCAGGCGCGCGACCTTTTCCTTGATGAAGCGCTCATAGCTGTCGAGGCCGCTGCTCATCACTTTCAGTACATAATCGGGCGTTCCCGCGACGAGATGGCATTCGATCACCTCGTTCCAGCTGCGCACCGCATCCTCGAACATCACGATCTCGTCCTCATGCTGGCGACTGAGGCGGATGATGAGGATCGCGCTCATCGTCCAGCCGTCGACGGCGGGATCGACCCGCGCGGTATAGCCGCGGATGATGCCCGCCTCCTCCATGCGGCGGACGCGGCGCAGACAGGGGGAGGGGGACAGGCCGGCGCGCTCGGCGAGATCGGCATTGCTGATCCGCGCATCGGTGATCAGCGCCTTCAGGATTCGGCGGTCGGTAGCGTCGACAATTTTCTGCTGCATTATCGAAAAATCCTGCTCATTTATTGCCAGGGCTCTGTGATCAATCAGGTAAAATGGCAAGCACATGCCGATCGTCTCGCGATAAATTGCGCGCACTACCCATCGAGCTTTCGGGAGAGATCATGACCACGCCACGCCCCTATGAGACCCATCTCGGCGATCACGCCCTGCATCCCGAAACGCAGATGCTCAATTATGGCTATGATCCCGAATTGTCCGAAGGCGCGGTGAAACCGCCGGTTTTCCTGACCTCGACCTTCGTGTTCCGCTCGGCCGAGGAGGGGCGCGATTTCTTCGACTATGCCTCTGGTCGGAAGGAGCCGCCGGCGGGAAGTCAGTCCGGCCTGGTCTATTCGCGGTTCAACCACCCCAATAGCGAGATCGTCGAGGATCGGCTGGCGGTCTATGAGCGCGCCGAAAGCTGCGTGCTGTTCTCATCGGGCATGTCGGCGATCGCGACGACGATGCTCGCCTTTGTCCGGCCGGGCGACGTCATCCTCCATTCGCAGCCGCTTTATGGCGGTACGGAAACGCTGCTCGCCAAGACGCTGGCTGACATGGATATTTCAAGCGTCGGATTTTCCAGCGGGCTGGACGAGGCGGTGGTGCAGGCGGCGGCGGACGAAGCGTGCGCCAAAGGCCGCGTCTCCGCCATCCTGATCGAGACTCCTGCCAATCCGACCAACAGCCTGGTCGATCTGCGGCTGATGGCAAGGATCGCGGACCGGATCGGCGACGCGCAGGGGCATCGCCCGGTCGTCGCGTGCGACAATACGCTGCTCGGCCCGGTCTATCAGCATCCGATCGAGCATGGCGCGGACATCTCGCTCTATTCGCTGACCAAATATGTCGGCGGCCATTCGGATCTGATCGCGGGTGCCGCGCTGGGGTCGGCCACGCTGATGAAGCGCGTGAAGCAATTGCGCAGTTCGATCGGCACGCAGCTCGATCCGCACAGTTGCTGGATGCTCGGCCGTTCGCTCGAGACGCTGAGCATCCGCATGGAAAAGGCCGAGGCCAATGCACGTGCGGTGGCGGAATATCTGGCCAATCATGCCAAGGTGTCGGCGATCCATTATCTGCCCTTTGCGGCACCCGATACGGCGATCGGCCGCGCATTCGCCGCGCAATGCACCGGGGCAGGCTCCACCTTCGCTTTCGACATCGTCGGCGGTCAGCCCGCGGCCTTCCGTTTCCTCAATGCGCTGCGCATCATGAAGCTGGCGGTCAGCCTGGGCGGCACGGAATCGCTGGCGAGCCATCCGGCGACGATGACGCATTCGGGCGTGCCGGCGGATGTGCGTCAGCGTATCGGCGTGCTCGAATCCACCATCCGCCTGTCGATCGGCATCGAGCATCCGGCGGATCTGATCGTCGATCTGGAGCGCGCGCTGGCGGCGGCTTGAGATTTCTCGCCAAGGCGCGAGGAACGGTGTCCATCTTTCCACGTCACCCCAGCGAAAGCTGGGGTCTCCCAACCAGATAGCGCTTTGTCTGGCGGGAGATACCAGCTTTCGCTGGCATGACGTGTGAGGTTGGTGACGTGCGGGGAAGGGGTGGGGTTCACGCCAGCGCGAGCGGCACCGCGAGCGCCAGCACGGGCAGCCAGGCCTGCAATGCCTTGTCGGGCCAGCGGGACATGGCGAGGACCAGTGCGATGCCGCTCAGGCTGAGCAGGCCGATCCAGGCGACGCTGCCCTGGAAGGGGCCGAACCGCAGGAACGCCGCGATGCACGAGGCGGCGATCAGTGCCCAGCCCATGGCGCGCGCCGATCGCGGCGAAGCGAGCGGCCCGCGCGGTGCGGTCTTGCGGTGGCGCTGGCTGGCCCGCGCCAGGCTGGCGAGGCCGGCATAGCCCAGGCAGGCGATCTCAAACGGCATCGGCCATCTCGCGCGGGGCGGTTGCGCTCGGTGCGCGGCGGGTGCGCTGTATCACGACAGGCTTGCGCGCCACCTGCCATGCGGCGAAGCCGAGCAGCGCGGCGCTCGCCAGCATGACGATGTCGAACGCGACGAACAGCCCGTCGCCGGTCATGATCGACTGCATCAGCCCGCGATCGGTGGTGAAGGCATTGATCACTGGCAC
This sequence comes from Sphingobium sp., assembly GCA_030148625.1. The sequence goes on from JASBTC010000353.1 coordinate 6,716, forward strand.
CGCCGCGCACATCGCCGCCGCGACCGTCAGCGTCTCGATCCAGGCGCGCCGCCCCGGGCGGATCAGCGAAGCCGCGGCCAGCCCGAACCAGACCCAGAACATGGCGGACACTTCCATATCCTGCCGCCCCGGCAGCATCGCGGGGATCAGTCGGTTTGCGAGCAGGAACGCCGCCATGCCCGCAGGCAGGCAGGCGATCGCGCCGATATTGAGCCGCTGCACCAGGCGATAGCCGAAAAAGGGCGCGGCGCCGGGTTTGCCGCGCTTGGCGGTCCACAGCATCAGCCCGGTCCCGACCATCGCGGTGCCGACAAGGCCAAGCAGGAAATAGGCCCAGCGCAGCAAGGGGCTCGCGAAATGGCCGAGATGCAGGCCCAGCATCACCCCCGCCGCCTCGATCGCGGGGCCGGGCGGGGCCGAGGCGGAGAGGCGCTGCCCGGTGACGCCCGAATAGGTGATCGACTGGCCGCGCGCATTGAGCGTGTCCGCGCCGTCGCGGGCGATGGTGATCGTCGCCGCCGCGTCATTGGGATTGCGTATGGTGATCCGCGCGGGCTGGCCGCCATGCCACTCCCCCGTCGCGGCCCGCACGAGGGGAACGATGTCGGTCAGCGGGGCGGGGCGGCCCGAAGCCTCGCTCTCCTCGTCGCGGCCATAGGCTTCGGCGGTGAAGGCCGACGGCTCCGCATAGTTGGCGGCGATCGGCCAGGGCATGTACATCAGCATCAGCGTGATCAGCCCGGTATAGGTGATCATCGCGTGGAAGGGCAGCGCGAGCACCGCCGACACATTATGGGCGTCGAGCCAGCTGCGCTGCCCCTTGCGCCAGCGCAGCGTGAAGAAATCGACGAAGATGCGCTTGTGCGTGATCACGCCCGAGACGATCGCGGTCAGCATGAAGATCGCGCACAACCCTGCGAGCCAGCGGCCCCAGGGATGCGGGATCTGAAGCTGGAAATGGAAGCGGTAGAAATGCTCGCCGCCGCGCGTCTCGCGTGCGGCGACAGTTGCGCCCGTCGCCGGATCCAGCCGGATTTCGGGCGTGCGTGGCGGCTTGGGTGCCTTGGGATCGGGATTTTCGCGTGCGCGCGTGAAGATGCGCGTGCCCGTGGTCCGCTCGTCGGGTAGATTGATCGTCCATTGCTCGTCATGCGGATGCGTCGCCTGCATATGCGCGATCGCGGTCTGTGCGGCGCGCTCGGGCGACGCGGGCTGCAGCGCGATCTCCGGCTGCATCCAGCGCGTGATCTCCGGCCGGAAATAGCTGGCGGTGCCCGTCAGGAACATCGCGAACAGGATCCATCCGGCGAGCAAGCCTAGCCAGGTGTGGATCCACGCCATCGACTGGCGCAGGCCGGTTTCCTTCGCGGGCTTGCAGTTCATGGCCGCACGCCCAGCAGCATGGCGGCCCCGATCGAGAGCGCGGCCAGGCCCCAGGTCAGCCCGGCGACGCGTGTCAGGCGTGGCTCGTGGAAGCACCACAGGCCGATTACGGCGTAGAACAGGAAGGACAGGATCAGCGCCCAGCCCGTCGCCTCGACGCGCACGACCGGCAGCGTTCGTGCGAGCAAGGTCGCAAGCCCGGATGCCGCGGCATAACCGCCAACCAATGCCGTGATCGCGCGTGCGGCCATGGTCCAGCCCGCGCCGGTGTGGGCCGCCTGCGCCTTCGTCTTCGATGCTCCTGCGCGTCCCACGCCTTTTCCCGCCCCATTCGGTTTCGACTCTTGCGTCGCAACATCATGCTCTCTAGCAGCAACTGCGAATCGTTATCAACAGGGAGTGTCAGGGGTGATCGTCAATTCGAACCGGGGGCGGCGGGTTGTCAATTCGGGCCGCGCGCTGATCGCCGCCATCGCGATGCTTTCGCCGATCGCGGCGCATGCGCAGCAGGCGCCCGACGACAGCGCCGACGAGACGGCACGCGCCGACACCATCATCGTCACCGGCCTGCGTGAGAAGCAGACGGGGGCGGGCACCAAGACCGATACACCGCTGATGGAGACGCCGCAGACGATCACCATCATCGACAGCGAGGAACTGACGCGCCGCAACGTCCAGTCGATCAACCAGGCGCTGGGCTATGTCGCGGGCGTTTCACCCAACCAGCGCGGCGGCATGGTGACGCGTTACGACCAGTTGATCCTGCGCGGCTTCGCGCCCGGCGTGTTCCTGGACGGCATGCGCCTGCTCGCCGGGCCCTATTCGATGCCGCAGATCGATTTCAATCGCATCGATCATATCGACGTGGTCAAGGGCCCGGCATCGGTGCTTTACGGCAATTCGACGCCGGGCGGCCTCGTCAACCTGACCAGCAAGATGCCCGAGGCGACGGCATCGGGCCGGTTCGAATTGCAGGCGGGCAATTACGACAGCTGGCGCGCGGCGGGCGACATCAACCTGCCGCTCGATGCCGAAGGGCGGATCCTGTCGCGGATCGTCGCCGGCTGGCAGAAGAGCGACGGGCTGACCGCCGGCACCTTTGCCGAGCGCTGGCATGTCAGCCCGATGCTGACCTTCGCGCCCGATCCGGCGACCAGCCTGACGATCATCGCCACCTATCAGCGCTCGCCCAGCGGCGGCGGTTATTCGGGCGTTCCGGCTTACGGATCGGTGTTGCCCAATCCGGGTGGCGAATTGCCGCGCGACATCAACACCGGCGATCCGGGCTATGAACGCTATGATCACCGCGCAAAATCGGTCGCGGCCTTATTCCGCCACGAATTCAATGATCATCTGGCGTTCCGGTCGAGCGCGCGTTTCCAGAACAACAAGCTCAGCTATCGCCAGCTTTATGTCGGCGGTTTCGCGACGACGGGAACGGGCGCCGCGCGCAACAGCGACTTCACGACGATCATCCGCGGCGGCGGCGGCGCCGATGAGGATTTCGACACGCTGACGCTCGACAATAATCTGAACGCCAAGTTCGAGACGGGCGGGATCAGGCACAATCTGCTCGTCGGCGTCGATTACCAGCATATCGCGGGCGAGAATTTCCAGCAGTTCAACACCGGCGTTTCCGCCAATCCGCTGACCAGCATCCCCAATCTGAAGCTGTTCGCGCCGGTCTATGGCGGGGTGCTGCCGACATTCGACCTGACCCAGCTCTCCTCCGCCTATGTGAACACCTATGGCAAGCGTGACCAGACCGGCATCTATGTCCAGGATCAGATGGAGATCGGCCGGCTCCAGCTCATCGCCAGCGGCCGTTACGACTGGTACGACCAGATCACGCTCAACAAGCGCAACAGCGCGGTGACGACCTTGGCGCAGACCGCCTTCACCATGCGGCTGGGTGCGCTTTACGAATTCCCCTTCGGCGTCTCGCCCTATATCAGCTATTCGGAATCCTTCGAGCCGCAGGCGGGCACGACCTATCTGGGCGAACCCTTCGATCCGGTGACCGGCCGTCAATATGAAGCGGGCGTCAAATATCAGCCCGCCGGCACCAATGCGCTGTTCACCCTGTCGGTCTACGACCTGCGCCGCCAGAACGTCCCCGTCGGCGATCCGCGCGCGGGCACGGGCGGGATCCCGACCAACGCCCAGATCCAGATCGGCGAAGTGCGCGTGCGCGGCGCCGAACTGGAAGGGCGGGGCGAGGTCGTGCCCGGCTTCGATGTGGTCGCGGCCCTCAGCTATACCGACGCGATCATCACGCAGGGCATTCCGGCCGTTGCGCCCACCGCCACCAACAGCGGCACGCCGACCACCACCGGCACCCGCCAGCTCGGCACGCCCAAATGGGTCGCCTCGACCTTCCTGTCCTATGATTTCGGCAAGTCGGGCAATATCTCTGGCGCGCTCGCCGGCCTCACGCTCGGCGGTGGCGCGCGCTATGTCGGCGGTTCCGACGGCACGACCAGCTATGCGGTGATCAACAATGTCACCACCTTCCAGCGCTTCACCACCAAGAGCTTCCTGCTGGTCGACGCGCTGATCGGCTATGATCTCGGCCGTCTCTCACCCGCGATGGAGGGCGTCACCCTGGCGGTGAATGCGGCAAACCTGCTCGACAAGAAGCATGTGACCGCCTGTCCATTCAACAATAGCTGCTATTTCGGCGCGGCGCGGACAGTGATGGCTTCGGTGCGCTACGACTGGTGAACATGACCTGATCCTCGGCTTCAGGGACTGAAGACGAGGATCAGGAAGGTCGCGAACAGCGAGAGGTGGACGGCGCCTTCGAGCATCGATGTCCGCGCGCCTGAAAAGGTGACGCCGTTGAGTACGAGTGTCATCGCGAGCAACACCATGTTCGCGGCCGAGAGGCCGAGTATGACGGGTTGTCCACTCATCAGGCCGATCAGCAGCACGGCGGGCACGGTCAGCCCCAGCGTGGAGGTTGCGGCGCCCAGGCAGAGATTGATCGCGCGGGTCAGCTGGTTCGCGGCGATCGCGCGCAGGGCCGATATCCCTTCGGGCGTGAACACGAT